>CAMLKN010000264.1 GCA_946480655.1 uncultured Devosia sp.
GCCCCTTGGCCCGGCAGGGGCGCGTCCCGGCCCCGGCCTCATCGATTTCACACCACCGCCGGGTGTTCGGCCGCCCGTGGAGCATGCCCTGACGGTGACGATCATCACCATCGTTGCCCTGCTGGTGCTGGCTGTGGCCCTCGTGCTGCGCGACATTCTGGCTGAGATCAACCGCATGCGGGAGCGTTCCAGTACCGACGCCATGACGGGCCTGCTCAACCGCGCCACCTTTGAGGAAACCGCCTCGACCCGGTTGCAGGCAGCCGGGGACAGCCCGACCTGCCTCGTGCTCTTCGACATCGACCATTTCAAGCGGATCAATGACACGGCAGGCCATGCCGCGGGGGACCGGGTGATCGAACGCCTTGGACAACTGGTCGGCGAGATGACGCTGATCCAGTCCGTTGCCGGCCGGGTCGGCGGCGAGGAATTTGCCGTCCTGCTGCCTGGTGGCGACACCAATACGGCGCGGCTCTTTGCCGAAGCGATCCGCGATGGCCTCTCGACCTCCGATTTCGGCGACGAGATCGGCTGGGGCGTGACGCTGAGCGCCGGCATTGCCCGCCACCGCCCGGGCGAGAGCCTCAAATCCCTGACCGCAAGGGCCGACAAGGCGCTCTATGCGGCCAAGGCCAATGGTCGCGACCGCGTCATGCTGGCAGAGGGAAGCGCGACGACACCCCTGCGCCGGGCCTATGCCACCTGACCGGAAGGGTCAGTCGCGCTCGACGAATTCGAACTCGGCCTCGTTGCCGCCTGCAGGATCGTCGGACACCTTGAGGGCAAGATGCCCCTGGTCCAGCGCCGCAAACCACTCTTCCCAACTCACCAACTGGAAGCCCCCCACCCGGTCGGGCCCCTGATTGGTGTCGGAATTGAGCGCTTCCTGGCCAAAAGCCAACTGCAGCACGGTGCGTGTCTTGCTGCCATCGGGGATATCGCGCAGCACCGGGTTGCCGCCGCGGGCGGCGACCCATTGGCGGATCGCTTCGCGGTCGGTGAGAATCTGGGACATGGGACGCCTCCACTTCTGTGTCTTCCTTGAGAAAGCGCCAGTCCCGTGCAAGGTTCCTTGCTCTGGATCAAAGGGAGAGGGCGATGCTTTCCATTTTTCGTCGCAAAGGCGCCGCTGGCTTTCTGACGGCCCTGCTGGCGCTGCCGGTGGGGACACCCTTGGCCTGCGAAGTACCGTCCGGAGCCGCGATCGACCAGCTCGATGGCGACCGCATGACGGGCTTTGAAACGGCACGTATCCGCGGCCTGGGGGAGGCCCTGCTTTCCGACAGCGCCGAGGAGCGGGCAGTGGTCTCGGCGCTTTATGCCCCTGGCGATGTGCCAATCTCCGCAATCCCCGATGGGGCCTATCGCTGCCGCACCATCAAGCTGGGTGGCCTCTTGCCCCTTACCGCCTATGGCTATTTCGACTGCGAAATTTCGGGCGATGGCACGGTGATCGAGAAGCTGACCGGCTCGCAGCGCTTCAAGGGCGATCTCCTGCCCTCCGACGGCGGCCTCTTCTATTGGGGTGCCCTGCACTATGGCGACGAAGAGCCCGTGGCTTACGGCGCCGACCCGGAGCGCAATCAGGTGGGTTGCCTTTACAAGGTCGAGGGCAAGCCGGTGCGCTATCGCCTCGAAATGCCGTTTCCGCTTTTTGAATCGACCCACGACGTCATCGAACTGGTGCCTGCGCGCTGAACGCTCTTGCATGGCCTGACGGCGCTGCTATGGAGCCGCTTGAACAATTGGGGCCAGGACAATGGCAGAAAAATCCTCCCGCATCCTCATGGGCACGATCGGCGCGGCGCATGGCATCAAGGGCGAGGTCCGCATCACCTCCCATACCGAGGATCCCGAAGCGATTGCCGACTATGGTCCGCTCGAGACCAACCGTCCCGGTCTCACCATCACCATCGAAAGCGCCCGGCTGCAAAAGACCGTGCTGATCGCGCGGCTCAAGGGTGTCCGTGACCGCAATGCCGCTGAACTGCTCAATGGCGTCGAGCTCTATGTCGACCGCAGCCAGTTGCCCGAGATCGAGGATGAGGACGACTTCTATCATGCTGACCTGATCGGGCTCGATGCCCGCCTCGACAGCGGCGTTTCCATCGGCGCCGTCAGCGCCATCTACGATCATGGGGCCGGCGATATCCTGGAAGTGCGCGACCCGCGCTCGGGGGACACATATCTCTATCCCTTCACCAAGGCCGTCGTGCCCACGGTCAGCATTTCCGGCGGCTATCTGGTCATCGCCCCGCCGCTTGACGCCGATCCGGGCGAGGAAGAGCCCGACTGATGTTCTCGGCCGATATCATCACCCTCTTTCCCGAGCTCTTTCCCGGGCCCTTGGGGGCCTCGGTGCTCGGCCGTGGCATGAGCGATGGGCTCTGGAGCCTGCGCGCCACCCAGTTGCGCGATTTTGCCACCGACCGGCATCGCACCGTGGACGACACGCCTTCGGGCGGCGGCGCCGGCATGGTGCTCAAGCCCGATATTCTGGCCAAGGCCATCGACACGATCGCCCCCGCGGGCGATCCGCGTCCCCGTATCCTGATGTCGCCGCGCGGAAAACCGCTGACCCAGGCCCGGGCGCATGAATTGGCAACCGGCCCCGGCGCAGTCATTGTCTGCGGCCGCTTCGAAGGGGTCGACCAGCGCGTCATCGACGCCCGGGGGCTCGAGGAAATCTCCATCGGCGACTATGTGCTCGCGGGGGGCGAAGTGGCCGCCATGGTGCTGCTGGAGGCCGTGGTGCGGCTCATTCCCGGCGTCTTGGGAGCGCTCGACAGCCGCGACGAGGAAAGTTTTGAGAATGGCCTGCTCGAATATCCGCATTACACGCGGCCACAGAGCTTTGAGGGCATGGACATCCCCGCCGTGCTGACGTCGGGCGACCATGGCAAGATCGCCAAGTGGCGGCACGAGCAGTCCCTGGCGCTGACCAAGGCGCGACGGCCGGATCTCTTGAAGTGAACTTGATCTCCCGACCTGCGCGATGCCGTCCTCGGACTTGATCCGAGGACCTGCCTCGACAGCCAGCGCGCTTCAAGTGGCCCTCGGGTCAGGCCCGAGGGCGGCGCAGGGTTTGCGGCGGTCCTCGCGATGCGTTGGAAGCCAAAACCCCTAGACTCTTGCCGCTTTTTCCCCTATGAGCCGCCCATTCGCGTGCCTGGCGTATCGGACCGGCACCGGAAAAGACCAAGAAGACTGCCCTTCCGTTACCAACCAAGACCGGGCGACGGGGTTCAAGACCCCGAACAATCGCTCCTATGAAAAGATCGAACGGATCGAACATGACCAATATCATCGAACAGCTCGAAGCCGAGCAGGTTGCCGCGCTCGCCGCAAAGCGCGAACTTCCCGAATTCACCCATGGCGACACCGTCAAGGTCTGGGTCAAGATTCGCGAAGGCGACAAGGAACGTCTGCAGGCCTATGAAGGCGTCGTGATCGCCCGCTCCGGCGGCGGCATCATGGAAAGCTTCACCGTCCGCAAGATTTCCTATGGCGAAGGCGTGGAACGCGTCTTCCCGATCTACTCGCCCAACATCGCTTCGATCGAAGTGATCAAGCGCGGTAAGGTCCGTCGCGCCAAGCTCTATTACCTGCGCGATCGTCGCGGCAAGTCGGCCCGTATTTTCGAATCGACCAA
>CAMLKN010000265.1 GCA_946480655.1 uncultured Devosia sp.
GCCACGGTTGGCGGCGGCACCATGCGAAACTCCGTGCTCTCCCGCATCGACGCCAATGGTGCATGGCGCCTGGTGATGGATGTCGAGGCCGAGCCCGGCGCAACTCTGGAGCTCAAGGCCTATCTCGTCGGCCTTGGCAAAAAGCTCACTGAAACCTGGCTCTACCAGTGGAGGCCCGCCGCATGAAGCATGCCGCTGATTTCCCCCTTGAAGCCGGCCTTCCGAACGCGCCGCTTCACATGCCGAAGCAACAGCTGGAGCCCCGTCGTTCGCTGATGCAAGCCATCCGCGCAACGCTGTGGCTCTTTGCAGAGCGCTGAGCGCTCCCTGGTACATGATCGGGACGGCCATCCTTCGCTGCGCGGCCTTGGCGGCAGCTGCCAGCCTCAGCCTTGCGGGGGCGTGGCTGTTTCTGCTTTTTACCGGGGAAGGCGGCCTCAACCTGCTCGACCTGCTCCGGGTCGCACTGGTCGCCGTCAGCGGGTTCTGGCTGGTCTGGGGCAGTGCGGCAGCCGTGCTGGGCGTGTTCGCACCCCATCGCCCCAAACTGGCTCAGGATGGCCCCCTCTCGTCCCGCACCGTAATTCTTGTGCCGATCTACAACGAAGACCCGGTGGCCACCTTCTCCCGCGTTGCCGCGATGAACCGCAGCCTCGTGCGGCTTGGCGTGACCGCCAACTTCCACTTCGCAATCCTGTCCGACACCCAGGCGCTGGACATCGCCGCCGAGGAGGTCGCCCAATTCGCGCTGCTGATGAATGAGAGCCAGAGCCAAGGGCGTATCTTCTACCGGCGGCGCGAGCGCAATATCGGCCGCAAGGCCGGCAATATCGAGGACTTCGTTTCACGCTCCGGCGCCGCCTATGACTTCGCTCTGGTCCTTGACGCCGACAGCCTGATGGAAGGCGAGACCATCGTCGCAATGGCGCGGCGCCTGGAGGCCGACCCGGAACTCGGCCTGCTGCAAACCGTGCCCACGATCATCAATGCGCAGACTTTGTTCGGCCGCTCCATCCAGTTCGCCGCCGCCTACCTGTCGCCAACTTTTGCCCGTGGCGCCTCCCTCATGCAGGGGCGCGAAGGACCCTATTGGGGGCACAATGCCATGGTTCGGATGCGGGCATTCGCGGCCAGCTGTGGTCTGCCGGAACTGTCGGGAACCCCACCCTTCGGCGGTCACATCCTCAGCCACGACTACGTCGAGGCCGCACTGCTCTCGCGCGCGGGGTGGAAGGTGGAAGTGGACCCCACGCTCAGGGGCTCCTACGAAGAGGCCCCTGACAACCTCATCGAATATGCCAAGCGCGACCGCCGATGGTGCCAGGGTAACCTGCAGCACGGCCGGCTGCTTTTCGCGCCGCGCTTCAAATTCTGGAGTCGCTTCACCTTTCTCCAGGGCATCATGGCCTATCTGGCTTCCCCGCTCTGGCTGGTCCTGCTGGCCGCCAGCATTGCCGGCGCCACGCTGCCCAACATCCCGCCGGTCCTGACCGGCTTCGCGCAGTCTTCCATTCCGGTTTGGGTGCTGGGACTTGCCGTGGCAACAATTCTCGTCGCGCCCAAGATGATGATCCTGGTCCGGGGGATGTTCGACGGCGAGAATCGACGCGTTGGCGGTACCTTGCTTGCGCTGCTCTCGGTACTAGGAGAAATCGCGCTCTCCACCGTGCTTGCGCCGACCATGCTGCTCCTGCAGAGCCGGGCGGTGGCTCAGGTCCTTTTGCGGCTCGACGGGGGCTGGCCGGCGACCCAACGCGGCCAGACCGTCGTGCCGCTGGTCGATGCAATACGTTCCAGCTGGTGGATGGTGGGCATTGCCGCCCTCGCGCTGACAGGCACCCTGCTGGTGGCGCCAGGATCGGCGATCTGGCTGGCTCCAGCGGCGGTTCCCGCCCTGGCCTCCCCCCTCCTGATCTGGGCGACGTCGCATCCCATGCGCCGACAGCCTCCGCTGCTGTTCCGAACCGAGACCGAGGTCGCTCCATCGCCCGTTGTCATCGAGCAACGCCAAATCATGGCGTCCTGGACCATAGCCCAAACTTCAACTGAAAGTCGCCTCGTGTCGGCTTTGACGAGGACCTCGCCCCATGTCCATGCATGACATTGCACTCCGCTCTCCGGCCCTGACCGCATGGCAGGGACTTCGCAGCGCCTTCATCCCGCAGCACACCCGTGCCGCAACTGGCGTGGCAAGCGGACGCGATCCGCGGCTCGACATGTTCCGCGGCCTGGCGCTGGTGATGATCTTCATCAACCATGTGCCGGGCACGATCTACGAGACCTTCACCAACCGCAATTTCGGCTTTTCGGACTCGGCCGAGGCCTTCGTCTTCATGTCCGGCATGGCTGCGGGCCTCGCCTATTCCAGCGGCTTCCGGAACGGCAACCTCTGGTCCGCCATCATGCGGGTCTGGGCCCGGGCGCGGCAGCTCTATTTTGTGCACATCGCCATTACCATGCTGTGCCTGGCCATATTTGCGGGCGCGGCCCTGTGGTTCGAAATGCCGGTGGTGCTCATGAAGAACAATGTCGAGCCGGTCATCCGTTATCCGCTTCAGTCGCTGATCGGCATTCCCCTGCTGACCCACCAGCTCGGCTATCTCAACATCCTGCCGCTCTACACCATGCTGCTGCTGGCGGCGCCGCTGTTTATCCTCGTTGGTCTGCGCAGACCCTGGATCATGCTGGCTCTCTCCATCGCCATCTGGGCGCTGGCCGGGCAGTTCCGCATCAACCTGCCCAACTTCCCCAATTCGGGCGGCTGGTTCTTCAACCCCCTTTCCTGGCAAATCCTTTTCGTCATGGGCCTGCTTTCCGGCATGGCAATGAAGAGCGGCACAACGTTCATTCCCTATCACCGCGTGCTCTACGCAATCGCCGCTGCCTTCCTTGTCTTCATCCTGTTCTGGGTAAAAATCCCGGATCTAGGGGCCGCTGGTCGCAATGTGTTGGCCATGATTGCCGACGCCGGTGCGCCCTTCTACATCACCTGGTTCGACAAGACCTTCCTGGCGCTGCCGCGTCTCCTGCACGCCCTTGCCCTGTTCTACGTATTGGGCCACATGCCTTTGATGATGACCTTCGCCCGCTCCCGTTTCGCGGCGCCACTGCGGGCCATGGGTCGTCAGGGGCTGGCAGTGTTTGCAACCGGCACTGTGATCAGCATCTTCCTGCAGGTCGTCAAGACGCCGCGCCAGCCGGAACCCGTGTTTGACGGGCTGATTTTGAGCGCGGGCCTCCTGGTGCTTTTGGCACTTGCCATGGTGCTCAACTACACGGTCGCGATGCGCGGCAAGACGGCAAAAAACTCTGGGCAATAGTCCACCAACCACCCGATTGCCCAGGCGGTAACGGGCGTCAACCAAGGCAAAAACCAGAAAATCGAGGCACACGAAGCGGGGTCGATCAAAACCCCGCTTGACTCATATGCGCAAATTGTGAACATTTGCTCACAGCCGAGGCAAATGCCCGCTTCGGTCTCTGGGAGGATTTCTATGAAACTGACACCGCTTTTCGCGGGCGCGCTCCTGCTCGCCCTGACCGGCACCGCTTCTGCGCAGACGCTCACCATTGCTACCGTCAACAATGGCGACATGATCCGCATGCAGGGCCTGTCGAGCGCCTTCACCGAAGAAACCGGCATCGAGCT
>CAMLKN010000266.1 GCA_946480655.1 uncultured Devosia sp.
TATTCGACCACCGATACGGCCAGCCGGCGCTTTGCCTGGGTGACGCTGAAGCCGGTGACGGGTCGGACGCATCAGTTGCGCGTGCACATGGCGCAGCTCGGAACACCAATCATCGATGATCCGCGCTATTTCAACATCGAGAACTGGATGCCCGCACCAGGGCTAGGCGAGGGGCTCCACCTGCACGCCCGCCGCATCGTGCTGCCACTGCGCAACGGAAAAAAGATCGACATTTCAGCGCCTTTGCCGCCGCATATGCGCCAGAGCTTCGAGGCCCTGGGGTTCGATCCCGATCGCTATGACGCGCAGACCAATGATCCGGAGGACGCGGCGTGAGGCTGGTCATGTTCGACATGGACGGGACGCTGATCGATACGCAGGCCCTGATTGCCGAGCACATGGCGACGACGTTCGCCGAGGCGGCGCTCCCTGTTCCCACGCCCGGGCAGGTGCGCCGCATCATCGGCCTGTCCCTGCCCAATGCGATGCTTCAGCTCCTGGGGAGCCAAGATGTTGACTTAGCTGAGCAATTGGCGGAGCGCTATCGCGCGCACTATCGGGCTTCCCTGGTTTCGGCCGAGGGACGAGAGGGCCTCTTTCCCGGTGCGCGGGAGGCGTTGGACGCACTGAGGATGCAATCCGGCACCGTGCTGGGCATTGCGACAGGCAAGGGTCTGCATGGAGTTCATCGCCTCACCCAAATGCATGGCATTGCTGAACATTTTGCGACTTTGCAGACGCCTGACCACAATCCGTCCAAGCCGCATCCGGGCATGATGCTGCGGGCGATGGGCGAGATTGGCGCCGAAAGGCACCAGACGGTGATCATCGGCGACACCACCTTTGACATGGAAATGGGCAAATCAGCCGGCACGAAAACCATAGGCGTTACATGGGGTTATCACCATGCCGAGGAGCTTCGCGGGGCCGGCGCCGATGTCCTGATCGACGACTATTCCGAGCTCGGCCGGGCGATTGATCAGGTTCTAGAGACCAGAAATGCGTGACCAGTTGGAAGAGGCCCACAAGCATCGGGACGATGGCTATGGCCGGGCGCAGCACCTGAACCAGGTCGAATTGCCCAAGCGGTTCTATGCCACGGTCGACGTGGCGCGGGGAGAAGATGGCTTTGCCGTGACCTTGGATGGACGGCCATTGCGGACGCCGGGCAAGAAAATTCCTGTTGTTTTACCGGTACTTGGCATCGCCCAGGCGATGGCCTCGGAGTGGGCGGCGCAGGACAAGGTGATCGATCCGGCCACTATGCCTTTGACTCGCCTCATCAATTCGGCGGTGGAGAGCGGCGAGGAGATGGTGCCTGCTTTCCGGGCCGAGATCGGCAAGTTCGCCGGCAATGACCTTTTGCTCTATCGTGCTGATTCTCCTCAGGAATTGGTCGCCGAGCAGGATCGTGTGTGGGACGACGTGCTGGTGAGGCTGGCGCGGAAATTCGATGTGGCCTTCCAGCCGACGATCGGAATTATCCATCAGGCTCAACCGGTTAGCACGCTCCAGAAGCTGGACGCAGCACTTGAGGGGCAGGGGCTGTTGAGCCTGACCGCGCTGGTGTCGATCACCGGTCTCACCGGCTCGGGGCTGTTGGCAATTTCACTTCTGCATCAATTGGTTAGCGCCGACGAGGCGTGGCTGGCCGCGCATGTGGACGAGGACCATCAGATCCGCCTTTGGGGCGAGGATGAGGAAGCGATGGAGCGCCGGGCCAAGCGACGGGTGGAGTTCGACGTCGCCGTTTCGGTGGTGGAGGCCCTGCGCTGAGGGCTCCTGGACAGCCAGAATGAACCAATTATGAACGCCGTCCAACGATCCAGGCGGCCGTTTCCGGGGAAATCTCGCGGAGGGGCTCGAGAACGAAGTCCCGTTCATGCGCGAAGCGATGGGGCAGGATCAATTTGGTCGTGTCCATCTCGACCCGTTCATAGGCGATGATGTCGATGTCGATGAGGCGAGGGCCCCAGACCTCGTGACGCACCCGGCCCATGTCGCGCTCGATATCGAGGCAGGCATGGAGGAGGTCGATGGGCAGGAGGTCGGTCTCGACTGCGGCAGCCATATTGGCGAAATCGGGCTGGTCGGTCTTGCCCCAGGCCTTGGTGCGGATGACGCGCGATTGAGCGATGACATTGATGTGTTCGTGTGCGTCGAGCCGGCGGATGGCGTCGGCCAGTTGCGCGGCCGGATCGCCGATATTGGCGCCGAGGGATAGCCAGGCGGTGGCCATCAGGCGGGCCGCACGCGATGCAGTTCCACGGCGGCCTCGCCGCGCACCATGGTGATGGGCGCCTCGGGCTTGCGGATGCGGATGATGACCCAGTCGATATCGGAAAAGGCTTCGAACAGGGCCGTGACGATATTTTGCGCCAGGGCCTCGATGAGCTTCGCGCGCCTGCCCTCGAAGGTCGTCTTCACCACGTCGTAGATGTCGGCATAGGAAACCGTGTGGCCGATTTCGTCGGTGTCGCCGGGGGCAGAGAGATCGACGCCGCATTGCAGGTCGATGAAGAAGCGCTGGCCGAGCCTGGATTCCTCATCGAACAAGCCGTGATAGCCGTAAAAGCCCAGGTCATTGAGGATGATGCGGTCGCCGGTGAAGGGTGGGGTCATGGGGCGCGCTCGCTTGTAGCGGAGGGAAACTGGGGTTCCCGCTTTCGCGGGAATGACACGGTGGTGATATCAGAATTGCCCGCCTTTCGAGCATAGCTCTCAAGGCCTTCTCGCCTCAAATCTCTCCACCGGAGAGATTTGCCCTACGGGGCGGCTCGAAGCCATATAGCGTCGCTTCCGCCACGCGAAGGGCGTCGCGGTTGGGGGCGACGTCGTGGACGCGGAAGATGTGGCCGCCACGCTCATAGCCCTGGACGGTGGTGGCAATGGTGCCGGGGAGGCGCTCGGCGGGTTCGTTGCCGAGCAGCTTGCCGATCATGGATTTGCGCGAGGTGCCGACGAGTAGGGCGTTTTCGGGGAAAGCCCGAGTCAATTCAGGCAGTTGCCGGAGGATGCTGTAATTCTGATTCAGGGTTTTCGTGAAGCCGAATCCGGGATCGAGGATGAGGCAGGCCGGGTCGAGGCCGGCTTTCGCAGCGATGTCGAACGTGGTCCGGAAATAGGCTGCCATGGCAGGCATGGGATCGGTCTCGGCGGTCCAGACGCGGTCCCAATGCATGGCGATGACCGGCGCACCCATGATGGCAGCGATCTCGGCCATTTGCGGCGGGCCTTGCAGGCCATTGACGTCATTGATGATGTCGGCGCCCGCTTCGAGTGCCTGATGGGCGACGATCGGCTTCATCGTATCGATGGAAATGGGGGCGGTGATGCCGGCGGCGCGGATGGCGTCGATAACCGGCATCACGCGATCGAGCTCCTGCTGCACGCCGACCGGTTCAGCGCCGGGGCGGGTGCTCTCGCCGCCGATATCGATGATGTCGGCGCCTTCGGCCAGCATCAGCCGGGCATGGGCGAGGGCGGCGTCGACGGCGTCGTGGGTGCCGCCATCGGAAAAGCTGTCGGGGGTGACGTTGAGAATGCCCATGACCAGTGCGCGGCGGCCGAGGACCAGCGGCGGGCGGTGCGCCAGGGGAATCGTGTGGGTGGTGTGCGTCATGGGTGCTCCGG
>CAMLKN010000267.1 GCA_946480655.1 uncultured Devosia sp.
AAGCCGACGAATGTGGAACCATTGTCGTTGAAATGCTTGAGCACATAGCCCGTGGGCAGGCTGTTCTGGCCCGGAGCAATGTGGCAGCGCGTGCCTTCGGGCGTCGCCTGGCAGGCATCGATCATGAAGCATTGGCCGGCCGTGGTTTCGCCCAGCTTGTCGCTCGCCATGGTTGGCAGGGCCCGGATGGTGAGGGGATGCAGGCCGCGCACCCAGAGGGGGAAGGCCGTGGGGATATTGATGTCCGCCGCGTCGGCACAATAGCCGCTGGCGGGATGGCGGATGCAATTCTGCGCCGGCGCGGGCATGTTCGACGCCACGTTCTGGCCGCTCAGCGGCCTCAGCGCCGCCGGTGCTCCATCGGCAAAGCGGCCGTCGAGCACCGAGCCGTTGGGCGAGAAGGTCGCCACCGGATTGCCGTCATAGCCGAGGAGGTGGACATTGCCGCCCTCGGTGCGCCAGCCATTGACCATGGCCATGGGGCCAAGGCATCCGAGGCTGGTGGCCCAGAGGCCGAATGTGCCGCTGCTGGTGGCAAGATTGACCCGGCACATTCCGGTGCCGCCATCGCCGCTTGTCACCTGCCAGTCGCCAGCGTAGCGCGCGGCGCCGTCCTGCGCGGCTGCCGGTGTCGCAAGGATGGACAACAGAACCAGTAAAACCTTGAAGCGCATCAATTTCCTCCCATTCAATGGCGGACATTGGCGCAAGTCGGGCGATTCTGCGAGCTTTGATTCGCGCGTGCCATTGACCCCAACCACCACCCCCTTTAGTCCTGTTCATGCCGGAACAAAGGAGGAATCCATGGAGTATCGCTATCTGGGGCGTTCGGGGCTGAAAGTCTCGGTGCTGACCATGGGCACCATGACCTTCGGTGGCAGCCAGAAGGTCGGGCATACGGACCTGCATGCCGCGGCACGGCAGGTGGACCTGTGCCTCGACGCCGGGATCAACCTCTATGATACGGCCAATGTCTACAATGCCGGGATTTCCGAGGAAATCCTGGGGCAGGTGCTGGCCGAGAACGGGCGGCGGCAAAAGGCGCTCATCGCCACGAAAGTGCGCTTCAAGATGGGCGAGGGGCCCAATGAAGCCGGCCTTTCCCGCCACCACATCATCGCCCAGGCCGAGGCCAGCCTCCGCCGGCTCAGGACCGATGTGATCGATCTTTACCAGGTGCATGAATGGGACGGGATGACGCCCATCGAGGAAACGATGGAAGCGCTCGATACGCTCGTGCGCAGCGGCAAGGTCCGCTATATCGGCTGCTCGAACTATTCGGGCTGGCACATCATGAAGGCACTGATGGCTGCCGACAAACGCCAGGGCCAGCGCTTCGTTTCCCAGCAGATCCACTATTCGCTGCATTGCCGCGACGCCGAATATGAGCTGGTGCCGATTTCGCAGGACCAGGGGCTGGGCATCCTCGTCTGGTCGCCGCTGGCCGGGGGGCTGCTGTCGGGCAAGTATCGGCGCGACAGCGAGCCGGAAACCGGGCGCCATGTGGGCGGCGTACGCGAACCGCCCGTCCATGACTGGAACAAGCTTTACGACACGATCGACGTCATCGTCGCCATTGCCGAGGAGCGGGGCGTGTCGGGTGCGCAGGTGGCCCTCAGCTGGCTGCTGGAGCGGCCGGGCGTCACCTCGGTGATCATTGGCGGGCGCAATGAGGCGCAGTTCGCCGACAATATCGCGGCCTTGCATCTCTCGCTGAGCAATAGCGAAAGGGCGCGGCTCGACGCGGTCAGCCGCCCGCCGCTGCTCTATCCCTATTGGCACCAGTCCTTCACCGCCCAGGACCGGCTGGGCCGGATCGATCTCGACTTGATCAAGCCCTATGCCGAGGAGTTCAAGCGTGGCTGAACTCGTCATTCCCGCCCCGCCCATGGTGGTGGTGCCCGTGCAGGGCGGCGGCTTCTTCCCGGTGCGCCGCGTCTATTGCGTGGGCCGCAATTATGCCGAGCATGCGCGCGAAATGGGCCATGACACTCGCGAGCCGCCATTCTTTTTCGACAAGCCGGCCGATGCGCTGGTGATCGAGGGGGGCTCGATTGCCTATCCGCCGCAGACGGCGGACTTTCAGCACGAGATCGAGCTGGTGGTCGCCATCGGCCAGGATGGCACGGCCATCAACGAGCACGTGGCATTGGACCACGTCTATGGCTATGCGGCCGGGCTCGACATGACGCGGCGGGATCTGCAAGCCGAGGCCAAGAAGGGCGGGCGGCCCTGGACCATGGCCAAGGGTTTTGATCAGTCGGCGCCGATTGGTGCCATTGCCCCGGCCAGCCGCATCGGTCATCCGGATCGCGGGGCCATCACGCTCAGCGTCAATGGCGCGGAGCGCCAGCGCGGCGATCTGGCCGACCAGATCTGGAGCGTGCCCGAGACCATTGCCTTTCTGAGCCGCCTCGTGACCCTGCGCGCCGGTGACCTGATCATGACCGGCACGCCGGCCGGGGTGGGCGCGGTGCGGCGGCGCGACGTGCTGGAGGGCGCCATCGAGGGGGTCGGCACCGTGTCGACGGTGATCGCCTGATGGCTCCGGTCTGGTCGTCCCAGCAGGATGCGGCGCTGGTCGCGGTATCGAAATGGCTCAAGGATCGCAACGGGCCGCAGGTGTTCCGCCTGTTCGGCTGGGCCGGCACGGGAAAGTCGACGCTGGCCGTGCACCTGGCGCAGGATGTGCGCTCGGTCAAATATGCGGCCTTCACCGGCAAGGCGGCCATGGTGATGCGCAAGCGCGGCTGCAAGGGCGCCCAGACCATCCACAGCCTCATCTATACGCTGGTGAGCGAGAAGGAAGGCGAGCCGCGTTTCGTGCTCGACCCGGAAAGCCCGGCGGCAGATGCGGACCTGATCGTCATCGACGAAGTCTCAATGGTGGACGAGCAATTGGGCGCGGATCTCCTGAGCTTCGGGGTCAAGGTGCTGGTGCTGGGCGATCCGTTCCAGTTGCCGCCGGTGCAGGGGGCGGGTTTCTTCATCAATGAAGAGCCCGACATCATGCTGACGGAAATTCACCGGCAGGCGGCGGACAATCCGATCATCCAGCTCTCCATGGCGGTGCGCGAGGGCGGTTACCTCGAACACGGCCGCTATGGCGAAAGCGTGGTCGTGGGGCGCGATTCTGTGGATCGCGATGCGGTGCTGGAGGCCGACCAGGTGCTGGTAGGGCGCAACAAGACGCGGCTGACCTATAATGACCGGTTGCGCGAATTGAAGGGCCTGCCCTTTCACGAGCCGGTGGTGGGCGACCGCATGGTGTGCTTGCGGAACAATCCGCGAAAACGCCTGCTCAACGGGCAGATCTGGATCGTCACCGATACGACACGGCGCTCCAACGGCAAGTGGAGCCTGCTCCTGGCTGATGACGAGGGCAAAGGCGAAGCGCGGGTGCTGACACACAAGGCGTTCTTTTCGGGCGAGGAGGATGCGATGAGCTGGCCGGAGCGCCGGCAGTTCGACGAATTCACCTTCGGCTACTGCCTCACCGTGCACAAGGCGCAGGGCAGCCAGTGGGACAATGTCTATCTCTTCGACGAGAGCTTCGTGTTCCGCGAGGAGCGGGCGCGCTGGCTCTATACCGGGATCACGCGGGCGGCGGA
>CAMLKN010000268.1 GCA_946480655.1 uncultured Devosia sp.
CTATGCCGAAAAGATCACCGAGCATGGCGGCAGCATCATCGTGCCCAAGGTCACCATGCCCGGGGTCGGTGATCTGGTCACCTGCAGGGATCCGGATGGCAATGTGTTTGCCATCCTGGAGCCTGCCTCGGACAATGCGTTCGTGCCGCCGGCCGCCCAACCCGGCCCCTGAATGAAAACACCGGCCCGCAGACGGACCGGTGCTGTCATTTGTCGTGAGGCCGGTCTCAGGCGAGGGCGCCGATCGGCGGCAGGGGCTTGAGCTTGCCCATGAGCGCCCGATAGGGCGCCAACAGCAGGAGTGCGGCCAGGAACTTCACCATGAAGTCGCCGCAGGCCAGCGAGAACCAGAGCGGCACTTCCGGGCCCACGCCCAGCCAGGGGGCGGGAAAGCCCAGTGAGCCGTCCTCAAGGCCGAACAGCGCATCGATCCCGGCCAGGGCCGGTGCGAAGGCGACGGTGAAGAAGATGGTCGTGTCGAGCACCGAGCCGAAGAGTGAGCCGGCCAGCGGCGGCAGGAACCAGGCGCGGGCTGCGCGCAGGCGCGAGAAAATGGTGATGTCGAGCAATTGCCCGATCACGAAGGCGATGGCCGAGGCCACGGCGATGCGCTGCGTGGTGGCCGGGCCGCCTTCGGGGTTCCAGGGCAGCGGATGATAGCTGAGATAGAAGGAGACGGCGAGACCCACCAGGAAGCCGACCAGCACCACGAGGCGGGCCTTTTGCGGTCCGTCATAGCGATTGGTCAGATCGGTGACCAGGAAGGCAAAGGGGAAGGTGAAGGCGCCCCAGGTCAGCAAATCGGCCAGGTTGACCGGACCGAGCTGGAACCGGAAGGGGTAGAGCACCAGGATATTGGACGCGGCGACAACCACGACCATGGCGGCGACCGCCGCCAGGAAACGAGACAGCATCTGACTGTACCTTCTATGTAACCGCTGACCGGCAACAGACCGGGGCGGGGGTGTTGGGTCGGAACAGAATATCACTTCCATCCCGGAGCGTCATGAGTGGAGCTTGCCCCACTCCCGGAGCCGTCCTCGGGCTTGACCCAAGGACCACTCGCAACATCGCCGCGACGGCGGCAGGCCCTCGGGTCAAGCCCGAAGGCAGTGTGGCGTGTGAAGTGACACAGCGCCCAAAAACAAAACCGCGTGGCAGTTGCCCACCACGCGGCCGAAACTGGTGCGAAGGGATCGCTTAGGCGGCGAGGGCCGCGCGGATTTCCTTCTTCAGACCCTGAGCCAGCGGGGAGAGGTCGGCGTCATCCTGCTTGAGCAGGAAGGCATCGAGGCCACCGCGGTGCTCGACCGAGCGCAGGGCAGAGGTGGTGATGCGCAGCTTGACCGGACGGTTGAGGGCGTCCGAGATCAGGGTGACGTTCACCAGGTTGGGGAGAAAGCGGCGGCGGGTGCGGTTGAGGGCGTGCGAAACATTGTTGCCCATCATAACGCCCTTGCCGGTCAGTTCGCAGCGACGTGCCATTGGTCTAGATCCTGTTTGTGTAAAGGTCCTGCGCGGCGGGATCGTCCCGCAACGGGCCTCATTTGTCATGAAATCTGGCGGCTCTTTAGAGAATTGGGGCCCATCCGTCAACCCAAAGCCCACACCAAAGGGGCGTGAGCGCCTTGCTTGTGCCCTGCGAGAGCGGCACCTTGGGGGCAAACAGTGATTCGCCCGGCCCGTCGCATCTTGTGCGGGCCCGCAGCCGAGAAGACCCGACGTGATCCGCACTGCTCTTGCTCTTTCCTTCCTTGCTGTCCCTGTGGCCGTCGGGACCGCGCTTGCCGCCGAGGTTGATGCCAAGGCCAGCTATGTCGTGACCGTGGGCGGCATCAATGTGGCCATGGTTGATATCGACCTCAACGACGACGGAAGGCGCTATGGGCTCGACCTGTCGGCGCGTGTGGCCGGGCTGGGTTCGGTCGTGGCCAGCGGCACGGCAACGGCCAGTGCCTCCGGCTCATCCGCGGGCTCGTCACTCCAGTCGCAGAGTTTCGCACTCGAGACGCGGGCCAATGGCGAGGTGTTCACCTCCAAGGTCAACTACGAAGGCCGTTCCGTCACCGCCTTCCAGGTCGAGCCGCCGGTGCTCGATAGCTACGACCGCGTTCCGCTTGAGCGCTCGCAGCTCTCCGGCGTCGGCGATTTCCTCTCCGCCTTCGTGCTCAAGGGCAATGGTCTTGACCAGAACCTGTGCGATCGCACGCTCAATATCTTTACGGGGGTCGAGCGGTTCAATATCCGCCTGGGCTTCCTCGACAATGACGAGGCGACCTCGCCGCGCACCGGTTATCAGGGGCCTCTGGTCGCCTGTTCGCTGAAATACCAGCCGATCTCGGGCCATTTCGAAAGCTCGGAAATGACCTCCTACCTGGCCGAAACCAGCCGCATGATCCTCTGGTATGCGCCGCTGGGCCAGACGGGCTATTTCATTCCCTATCGGGTCAATATCAGCACCACGATGGGCGATCTTTCCATGGTGCTGACCCGCGCCGAGAGCTGATCGCCTCTCGGGCCCCTGTCCCGCTTTGGGGCGGTCAAAGCCTTTTTTGCCAATTTCGCGCCGGGCGCGACCCGGATTTGCAGGGCGCGCGGGTTAACGGCCGGCCTTCGTCTGGGCATGCGGGCCTAACGGCTTGTCAGCAAACGGTCGGGTAACCCGCTGATTAACTCCAAATTCATCGCTCTAAACGGGTTTTGTCCTGTTCGGACAAGGATTTAGTCAGTCTTGTATGGTCGGGCGCGGCCATGCCCTACATCTGGTAGAGAACAAAGCCGCATTGGCGATTCCGGCCCGATTCTGTCCCTGTTCGTTCCGGGTTTGGTTCGATCGTTAAGAACGCCGCCAGCATTGTGGGTCAGGCGTGCCGGAACGGGACGGCTAGAGCGTCTCGATGCTGGTGATCAGTTGATTGGGTCCGATGGTGAAAGCCTGGCGGAGCATGGCCGGGCTGCCGGGAAATGTCCCCGAGACTTCAAAGGTCACAATGGTCCTCTCGCGCTCGCTCCGGGCGTCCTGCACCACGTAGCGCGGACGATAACGCTTTTCGACGCTGGTCAGCCAGGCAGCGATCGCTTCAACGCCTTGGTGGCGCTCGCCCTCGTCCTTGACCGTGGCATCTGGTGAAAACAGCGGTGCCACCTGGCTGTGGTCCTCGGCGGTGAAGTAATCCGCCAGCGGCGGGGGGAGGGTGGCGGTGTCGAAGCTGGACATGGAATTGTCTCCGGGTGGATCGATGGGGTACATCTCGCCCCCCGATGCGACAGGTCCTGGCAGTTACACCCCTGTGCCAAAGCGACACGTCAATGCGATTTTTCCTCAAAATGCGCTGCAAAACCGCAGGCTTCGCCGATCCGCAGCGATGAAGGAGCTGATTTTCTTTGCGAAGCGGCCGTTAACACTCGCTTCATGAACGATGGTTCCGGTGCCCAATTAACCCGATCGCAACCAGTTTGAATGGCTTTTGCGGCGCTCCGGCTCCCTAAGGCTCAACCCGAGCACTTGCTTGTGTGGAATCGGTGAGGCGTCCCACCACCTATAGCCGTGAACAAAGCCAGACTCAGTGAGTCGCAGCGATTCGGTTCCGTTTCGTT
>CAMLKN010000269.1 GCA_946480655.1 uncultured Devosia sp.
ACCATCCTGCCCCTGGTCGTGCCCAAATTCCTCGCCGCCGACGCCTTCTTCATCTTCCTCATGGTGCAGTTCTTCCGCGGCATTCCGCGCGAGCTGGACGAGGCGGCAATGATGGATGGCGCCGGTCCATGGCGCATCTACTGGAAGATCATGCTGCCGCTGTCCCTTCCGGTTCTGGCCACGGCGGCCGTCTTCACCTTCATCTGGACCTGGGACGATTTCTTCGGCCCGCTCATCTACCTCAACCGCATGAGCGACTATACCGTCATGCTCGGGCTCCGGACCTTCACCGACAGCACGGGGACCTCCGATTATGGCGGCCTGTTCGCCATGAGCGTTCTCAGCCTCGTGCCGATCTTCCTGTTCTTCCTGTTCTTCCAGCGCATGCTCATCGAGGGCATCGCCACTACCGGTATGAAACGCTAACTCTATGTCTGACATCAAATTTGCCGCCATCGGCATCAACCACGCCCATATCTATGGACAGGTGGATTGTCTCAAGCGCGCCGGCGCCCAGTTCGTCGCCTTCCACGCCATCGAGGATGACCTCGCCAAGACCTTCGGCGAGAAATACCCGGAAGCCCGGCGCGTCGCCGATCCGGCCGCCATCCTTGAGGACGCCTCCATCCAGGTCGTGGTCACCGCCGCCATTCCCGGCGATCGCGCCGACATCTGCTTGGCCGCCATGCGCCACGGCAAGGATGTGCTGACCGACAAGCCCGGCATGACCACCTTTGCCCAGCTCGACGAGATCAAGCGCGTGCAGAAGGAAACCGGCCGCATTTTCTCCGTGCTCTATTCCGAGCACTTTGAAGTTCCCGCCGCCGTCGAGGCGGGCAATCTCATTGCCAAGGGCGCCATCGGACAGGTGATCAATACCGTCGGCCTCGGCCCCCACTCCCTGCGCCTCAACAATCGCCCCGACTGGTTCTTCACCCGCAAGCGCTATGGCGGCATCCTCTGTGACATTGCCAGCCACCAGTTCGAGCAGTTCCTGTTCTTCTCGGGCGCCATGGATGGCGAAGTGGTCTCGGCCAGCGTCGCCAATCGCGGCAATCCCAATCGGCCGGGCCTGCAGGATGTGGGCGACGCCCATATCCGCACCGCCAATACCTCGGGCTATATCCGCGTCGACTGGTTCACCCCCGAGGGCCTGCCCACCTGGGGCGACGGGCGCCTCACCATTCTGGGCACCGAGGGCTATATCGAGCTCAGGAAATACATCGATATCGCCGGCCGCCCTGGTGAGAACCACCTCTTCCTCGTTGACAGGAAGGGCGTCCAGCATATCGACTGTTCCCAAGTCGATCTGCCCTTCGGCCGCCAGTTCCTCGATGATGTGCGCAACCGCACCGAGACGGCCATGCCGCAGGAGCGCTGCTACAATGCCATGAAGCTGGCCCTCACGGCCCAGCAGATGGCCGAGGTTGGAACGGAGTGGGCCCAATGAGCCGCGTCTTGAATGTTGCCGTCGTCGGCTGCGGTATTGGTCGCTCGCATATCGTCGAGGGCTATCTGCCCAATGCCGACAAGTTCAGGGTCGTGGCCATTTGCGACCTCAATCCCGAGCGCCTCGACGAGATCGGCAATGAATTTGGCATCGAGCGCCGCATCGTCAACTTCGCCGAACTGCTGACCATGGACGATGTGGACATCATCGATGTCTGCACCCCGCCCGGCGCCCATTTCATGATGGTCACCGAGGCATTGAAGGCCGGCAAGCATGTCGTCTGCGAAAAGCCGCTGGTCGGCTCGCTCGCCGATGTCGATGCCATCCTCGAGGTCGAAAAGACCGCCAAGGGCAAGCTCATGCCGGTCTTCCAGTACCGCTTCGGCAACGGCATCGAGCAGGCCAAGCGCATCATCGATGCCGGTCTTGCCGGCAAGCCCTATTGCGGCACGGTGGAAACCATGTGGCGCCGCGAGGCCCCCTATTACGCCGTGCCCTGGCGCGGCAAGTGGAAGACCGAGCTGGGCGGCGTGCTCATGGGCCATGCCATCCACCCGCATGACATCTTCACCTATCTGATGGGCGACATTGCCCGCGTCTTCGGCCGCGTCGCCACCCGCGTCAACCCGATCGAGGTGGAAGACACCATTTCAGCCTCGCTGGAAATGAAGTCGGGCGCGCTGGCCAGCTTCACCGCCACCCTTGGCTCGGTGGACGAGATCACCCGCATCCGCCTGCAATTCGAGAATGTCACCTTCGAGAGCGACCACGCGCCCTATAATCCGGGCAAGGAGCTCTGGAAGATCCTGCCGCGCAACGACGAGATCAAGGGCAAGATCGATGCCCTCCTCGCCAACTGGCAGGACGTGCCCAGCCGCTTCCAGACGCAGATGGCCCGTTTCCACGATGCCATCTTTGGCAAGGGCGAATTGCCCGTCTCCAGCGCCGACAGCCGTCGCGCCCTCGAGCTGGTGACGGCCTTCTATCATTCTTCGTCGACCCGCAGCGAAGTCGTGCTGCCGCTCGGTCCCGATCACCCGCTCTACCAGAGCTGGGTGCCGGCCGAATTCCGTTAAGGAGACAAGACCATGGCGACCTCCATCCAGTTGCGGCAGATCAAGAAGGCCTATGGCGACGTGCAGGTCATCCATGGGGTCGATCTCACCATCGAGCCGGGTGACTTCACCGTCTTTGTCGGCCCCTCGGGCTGCGGCAAGTCCACGCTCCTGCGCATGATTGCCGGGCTCGAGCCGATCACCGGGGGTGACCTCCTGATCGACGGCCAGCGCATGAACGAGGTGCCGGCGGCCAAGCGCGGCATTGCCATGGTGTTCCAGTCCTATGCGCTCTATCCGCATATGTCGGTCTACCAGAACCTGGCCTTCGGCCTCGAAACGGCAAAGATGCCCAAGGCCGAAATCGCCCAGCGCGTGCAGCGCGCCGCCGAGATTCTGAAGATCGAGCCGCTTTTGAAGCGCAAGCCCAAGCAGCTTTCGGGCGGCCAACGTCAGCGCGTCGCCATCGGCCGCGCCATCGTGCGCGAACCGAAAATCTTCCTCTTCGACGAGCCGCTGTCTAACCTCGACGCGGAACTGCGCGTCGCCATGCGCGTCGAGATCGCCAAGCTCCACAACGATCTGGGTAACACCATGATCTACGTGACCCACGACCAGGTCGAAGCCATGACCATGGCCGACAAGATCGTCGTGCTGCGCTCGGGCGTCATCGAGCAGGCCGGCGCCCCGCTCGAGCTCTACAACAATCCGCGCAATCTCTTCGTGGCCGGCTTCATCGGCTCCCCGAAGATGAATTTCATGACCACCAGCGTCGAGGCCGGCAAGCTCAAGACCGGCGGCGTCACCCTCGATCTCGGGCGCGACGTCACCGGCGCCATCACGCTCGGCATCCGCCCCGAACACATCACCATCGCCGATGGCTCGGGCGTCAAATTCGCCGAACTGACCGTGGACCTCGTCGAAAACCTCGGCGGCCAGACCGTGGTCTATGCCACCACCACCGACGGCCAGGCCCTCACCATTGTCCTCGAAGGCCAGCGCAACGTCGCCATCGGCTCAAAAGTCGCCGCCTATGTCGACCCCGCCAAGGCCCACATCTTTAACGCCGAAGGCA
>CAMLKN010000270.1 GCA_946480655.1 uncultured Devosia sp.
TGGCTTCGAGCATTTCCGTCGCCAGAACTTCGCGCACGCCGCCCTTGAGCGTCAGCCGCCCATCGCCACCCCGCGACCACGGCGTCTTGCCCGAACCCTTGGTGCCGAAATCCAGAAGCCGCCCATCGACGGGATCCAGGCATTGGGCAAAGAGGAAGCCGCGCCCGTCGCCCAGGTCAGGATTGTAGCTGCGGAACTGGTGCCCGTGATAGCGCAGCGCCAGCGGCGTTTCGAAACTGCCGGGCAGGGGCTCGTAGCGGCCGAAATGGGCGAGCCATTGGTCCTCGGTGAGACTGCCCAGCCCGATCCGCTCGGCCCAGCGCCGGTCCCTGTGGCGCAGCACGGTCTTGGGAAAATCGGCGGGAGAAACCGGGTCGAAAAAGGCGTCGCCGAGGGCGGCATGGGCTTTGGAGGCAATGAACTGGGTCATGGTCTTGAAACGCTAGCAGATGCCGCCAGGTTCGTCGCGTTCGCAACCCGGCCCTGCACTGCACCGTCTAGCGAACGTCACCAAATCGGCCTATAGGGGACAAGATGACCTCTGCATCACGTGCCACGCCCGCCGCCATCCGCCTGGCGCCTTTCGACGCCGCCATTTTCGACATGGATGGAACCCTGCTCGATACCGAGGCAGTGTTCCGCGACATCGTCTTCGATGTCTGCACTGAACTGGGCTTCGAAATGACCCATGACGTGCACCGCTCCATGGTCGGATCGAGCCACGAGCGCACCAATCAATTGCTCATCGAAGCCTATGGCGTGGCCTTCCCCTATTCGCTGTTCGACGAGAAGTGCCGCGTCATCATGCGCGAGCGCAGCCATGGCGGCGTCCCGGTCAAGGCCGGCGCGCGCGAGTTCATTCTCGAGCTCAGGGCGCGGGGCATCCCCACGGCGGTCGCGACCTCGTCACGCAATCCCCATGCCGAACACCATCTGCGGGCGGCCGGCCTCTTCGAGCTGTTCGAAACCGTGGTGACGCGCGACGACGTTACTCACCCCAAGCCGCATCCCGAACCCTACCTCACTGCGGCCAAGCGCCTCGGCGTCGATCCGGTCCGGTGCCTGGCGCTCGAAGACAGCCATTCAGGGGTGCGCGCTGCCCATGCCGCAGGCATGCAGACCGTCATGGTGCCCGACCTGGTCGGTCCCAATGAAGATATCCATGCCCTCGGCGTCCACGTCATGGAAAGCCTTGTGCAGGTGCATTGGGCGGCCTTTGACCGCGACTGACCCGCAACAGTCGTGAACAAAAATTAACCATTCCCGTAAATCGATAAAGCTTTACCCAAGTCGGTAATCTCCCATTCAGCACAGGGGAAAGTCTTGAAAAACAGGGCTTTTCCTGGGCTGTCGGGGCCGTTAACTCTGCCTTAAGTCGCTAACAGTTATGGTTAACTAGCTGTAAATTTTGACTTCCATCCCGGCGCCCTCTTGGCTAGTGTGCCGCCCGGGAAGTGCAGGAGGCCCCTCGGGTGTCTCCTTGGATAGAAGGCCTGCCGGAAGGACCGGACGGGCTCAGGGGTAAGGACGGGGCATTGAGACCTGGCTGGCAGCAGAAAATTGCACGTGCCGTTTCGCCCCTTCTGGCGCTGAGCGCCGCCGCGCTCGTTCTGTTCGTCACCCTCTCCCCGGCCCAGGCCGAAACCATCCTGCCCGTTGCCATGCCCGAAGAGGTCAACGCGTTGAGGCTGCAGCCGGCGCTTGGCCCCACGGCGGTGCCGGTGGCTCCCGGTCAGCAGAAACTCACGCCGGCTCTTCTGGCCAATTACGTGCAGCGCCAGCAGCAATTGCGCTCGGTCGATGTCACGCCCGCCGGCCCGCAGCCCGAGCTGACCAGTGACCTCTTGATGAGCTATATCGGCCGCGGCTCCCTGGCTTCCGACAATACGGCCCTTTCGGCCATCGCCAGCTTCACCGCGCCAGCACCGCGTGCCCAGCCCTCAGTCACCAGCGACCTTCTGGCCTCCTATGTCGAGGCCGGCTACCAGCCGACCGCCAAGCGCGTCGAGATTGCCAATGGCGAGCGTGAATGCCTGGCCCAGGCCATCTATCACGAGGCGCGCGGCGAAAGCGCCATGGGCCAGATGGCCGTGGCCAATATCATCGTCAACCGCGCCCGCTCCGGCAAATTCCCCGGCTCGCTCTGCGGCGTCATCTACCAGAATGCCGACAAGGGCCGCTATCGCTGCCAGTTCACCTTCGCCTGTGACGGCCGCGACGACACGCCCGGCGAACGCCGCGCCTGGCTGCGCTCGCAGGATCTGGCGCGCGAAGTCTATGCCGAATATGCCCAGGGCCAGGATGTCGGCGTTCTCCCCGGCAGCGCCCTCTACTACCACACCACCGCCGTGCGCCCCTCCTGGGCCAACACCTTCAGCCAGGTGGCCGTGGTCGACAGCCACATCTTCTATTCACCAAACTAGGTTTGGACCTCGATCCTTGGATCCGAAAAAGGGCGCCTCTGGCGCCCTTCTTGTTTGTCATCCGGCTCGCCCACCATGCGCGATGCCGTCCTCGGGCCTGACCCGAGGACCATCCAGGCCGTGCCGAGGGCAACGGCTGGCCCTCGGATCAAGTCCGAGGGCGGCTCTGTGGGCGGAAGGGCGGAAAGTTACTCCGCCGCCATCTGCAGCCGCGGGCCTGCCTCGGCATTGGCCTCCGGACCGAACTTCTCGAAATTCTTGCGGAACAGCGCCACCAGCTTGGCCGCCTGCGTGTCATAGGCATCGCCATCGCTCCAGCACTGGCGCGGATCGAGCAGGCGATCCTCGACGCCGGGCACGCTCATGGGCACTTCGAAGCCGAAGAGCGGATCGAAGCGCATGTCGACCTGGTCCAGCTCGCCATTGAGCGCTGCGGTCAGCAGGCGCCGCGTCGAGGCGATGTCGATGCGCTTGCCCACGCCATAGGCGCCCCCGATCCAGCCGGTATTGAGCAGCCAGGCCTGGGCGCCGCTCTCTTCGAGACGCTGCGCCAGCATCTCGCCATAGACCGTGGGGTGGAGCGGCATGAAGGGCGCGCCGAAACAGGCCGAGAAGGTCGCCTGCGGCTCGGTGACGCCACGCTCGGTGCCAGCCACCTTGGCCGTGTAGCCCGAAAGGAAGTGGTAGACCGCCTGGTCGGGCGACAGCCGCGCCAGCGGCGGCAGCACGCCGAAAGCATCGGCGGTGAGGAAGACCACGGTCTTGGGCGTGCCGCCCACGCTGCCCTTGGCAATCGAGGGCAGGACGTGGATGGGATAGGCGGCGCGGGTATTTTCGGTCAGCGAGACGTCTTCAAATGTTGGCACGTTGTTAGCATCAAGCACGACATTTTCGAGCACCGTGCCAAAGCGTCGGGTCGCCGCGAAGATTTCGGGCTCCGCCTTGGCGCTCAGATTGACCGTCTTGGCATAGCACCCGCCCTCGAGGTTGAAGACGCCCGTGTCGCTCCAGCCATGCTCATCGTCGCCGATCAGCGGCCGGTTGGGGTCGTTGCTGAGCGTCGTCTTGCCCGTGCCCGACAGGCCGAAGAACAGGGCGGCCTCGCCGTCGGGACCCAGATTGGCCGAACAGTGCATGGGCAGCACATTCTGGT
>CAMLKN010000271.1 GCA_946480655.1 uncultured Devosia sp.
GATCCGTCCGGCTTCAAGCGCCTCGAAGCCATTGTGCATCCGCTGGTACGCGCAAAGATCGCCCAATTTCTCGACGCGGCCGAACGGGACGGACATTTCGCGGCGGCCGTGGAAGTGCCGCTCCTCTTTGAAAGCGGTCACGATTATGGCTTTGACGCCATTGCCGTGACCTTTTGCGACGACGCGATCCAGCGCCAGCGCATCCTGGCCCGGCCCGGCATGACCGTGGAAAAGATGGAGAGCCTGCTTGCCCGGCAGATGCCGCAGGCCGAAAAGAAGAAAAGGGCAACCTGGACTTTCGACACGGCGCAGTCGCGCGAGACGATCGAAGCCCAGGTCGCCGACCTCGTGGCGGATTTGAGACGGCAGGGCCAATGATCCGGGAAATCGTTCTCGACACCGAAACCACCGGTCTCTCCCCCCAGGGCGGCGACCGGCTGGTGGAAATCGGTTGTGTCGAACTGATCAACCACATCCCGACCGGCAAGACCTTCCACGTCTATATCAATCCCCAGCGCGCCATGCCCGAGGAAGCCTTCCGCGTGCATGGCTTGAGCGACGAATTCCTCGCCGACAAGCCGCTGTTCAAGGCCGTGGCCGAGGATTTCCGCGCCTTCATTGGCGATGCGACCCTGGTCATCCACAATGCGCCCTTCGACATGGGCTTTCTCAATGCCGAGATGGAATGGGCCGGCCTGCCGCGCCTCTCCAATGCGGTGATCGACACCGTCATGGTCGCCCGCCAGAAGCATCCGGGCGCCCGCGTCAGCCTCGATGCGCTCTGCAAGCATTACGGCATCGACAATTCCCGCCGCACGCTGCATGGAGCTTTGCTCGACAGCGAGATCCTGGCCGAGGTCTATCTCGAACTGATCGGCGGCAAGCAGGTCAGCCTGGCGCTGGTGGCCGAAGTCGAGACTGCGGTGGCGGGGGCGATGCAGGTGCGCGTGGCTGCGGCGCAGCGCCCCAATCCCCTGCCCAACCGCGTCAGCCTTGCCGAAGCCGAGGCCCATGCCGCCTTTGTCGGCAAGATGGGCGAGAGCGCCATCTGGGCGCAATATGCCGAGGCTGCCGCAGAGTAGGCTGGAAAGATCCTCCAAACAAAAAACCCCGGCGCGAGCCGGGGTTTGTCATTTGGGCTGAGAGCGATCCGATCAGTTCGGCTTGCCGGTCTCTGCCGGTGCAGCCGCGGCGCCACCCTGCGCGGCCAGCTTGGCCAGGTTCTGGCGATAAATGGCCGAGAAATCCACCGGCTCCATCATCAGCGGCGGGAAACCGCCCTGCTGGGTGACGCTGGCCAGGACCTGGCGGGCGAAGGGGAAGATCAGCCGCGGGCATTCCACCATCAGGAGCGGCGACAGCTGGGCCTCGGGCACGTTCTTGAGGCGGAAAATGCCGCCATAGACCAGCTCGACATTGAACAGCACGGTCTCGTCGCGATTGGCCTTGGCCAGGAGAGTCAGTTCGACCGCGTAGATTTCCTCGTTCTGCTTCTTCACGCCGACCGAAATCGAGACGTTGAAAGCCGGGTTGGCGCCGCCGGCCAGCAGCGTGCCGGGTGCGCCGGGATTTTCGAAGGAAAGATCGCGGATATACTGGCCCACGAGGTTCATGCTGGGGGCGTTGCCGGGCTGCGGCGCAGCCGCGCCCTGGTTTTCATCGGCCATTGTCTGGTCCTTCTTGATGGCTCATTGAGGCAAATCTGGCCGTGTGGCTAACACTTTTGATGGAGGCGAACAAGCCGAGCCGCCTATTTGCGCGCGTCCCGCCAGTCATCGTCCTTGAGCTCAATGGCCTTGACCTCGATGTCCCGCGCATCCGGCCCGTCATCGTAGCGCCGATAGCTGGTCGTGGTCTCGACGACCCGGACCCGCCCGGCCAGCGCCGAAAAGATCCAGCCGCGCACGCCCGGGATCAGCAGCAGAAGGGCGGCGATATCACTGAGAAAGCCCGGCAGGACAAGAAACACGGCGGCCAGGCCGATCAGCATCGCATCGAACATGGTGCGGCCTGGAATGGTGCCGGCATTGACGTTGCTGCGCAGCCGGGCCACGACGCCCAGGCCCTGTTGGCGCAGCAGCAGGCCGCCGGCAATGGCCGCCAGGATCACCAGCGCCAGCGTGGGAAAGAGGCCGATGGCCCGGCCAACAAGGATAAAGAGCGCGATCTCGACCAGCGGCAAGGCGAGAAAACTGAGGGCAATCAGGCGGGCCACGGGCATGTCCTGTCTCTGGCGGCAGGGTCGAGCGCGGCAAAATCGCAACTCGCCCCTTCGTGAACTGGTTTCGGGGTAAAGCTTTGCCTATATATAGGGTCAATGTGGCGCGGAACGAGCGCCTCCGAACTGTTTTTGTCGAAGCCTAGCGACAAGGTATTTATTCCATGGACGATTTCCTCGACCTGCCGACGCTGATTGCCATCGCCGTTGCGGTCTTCGTGCTGTTCCGGCTGCGCTCCGTGCTGGGCACGCGCACGGGCAATGAACGGCCGCCGGTGGATCGCACGCGGTCTTCCCGGACCGAAAAGGCGGGCGAAGCGGCCGAGGAAACCGTGGTGCCGCTGCGTCCGCGTGCGGCCCAGCCGGAGCTCGATGACGAGCGCCGCGCCCGCAAGCTCGAAGCCGAAATCGAGCAGGCCGCTTCCGGCAATGCCGAGCTTGCTGCCGGCCTCAAGGCCGTGGCCGATGTTGACCCGACCTTCTCCCCCAAGAGCTTCCTCGAAGGCGCCAAGCAGGCTTACGAGATGATCGTCACCGCCTTTGCCCAGGGCGATCGCCAGACGCTCAAGAACCTGCTCGACAAGCCCATTTTCGACAGTTTCCAGCGCGCCATTGCCGAGCGGGAGGCCGAGGGCAAGACGGTCGACTTCACCTTCGTCGGCCTCCCCCGCATCGCCATTGTCGATGCGGAGTTCGACAAGAAGGACGTCAATGTGACGGTCGACTTCCATGCCGAAGTGGTCTCGGCGACCCGCGACAAGGATGGGAACCTGGTGGAAGGCAATGCCGACCAGGTCCAGGTGATCGCCGACGAATGGACCTTCTCGCGCAACCCCAAATCGCGCGATCCCAATTGGAAAGTCGTGGCCACCAGCCAGCTCGATTGATCCCATCCGGCAGGCCGCACCATGACCAAGCGCGGATCCAGGCGCCTGCCGCATGACTTCCACCTCTGGACCCAGGTCGCCGAAACGATCGAGCCGCTACGCCGCAAGGGTCTGTTGCGGCTGGGCACTGGCGCCCTGCCCATGCCGGAGCCCGATCCGGAACCGCTGGTCAAGGCGCCGCCAAAACCCCTCACGGCGGGAAAACCCTTCCTGCCCGCCTATCAGGCACCCGCCAGCCCGGTGCAGGTCGTCGAAAGAGGGGTCGATCCCGCCATCCACAAGAAGGTCCGCCGCGGTCGCATCGACATCGATGGCAAGATCGACCTGCATGGCATGACCCAGGCCGAAGCCCGCGAGACGCTCAGGCGCTTCATCGGCGCCCGGGCGGCGCGCGGCGACCGGACCGTGCTCGTCATCACCGGCAAGGGCGTCAAGACCGACAATGACTATATCGCCGCCATGACCGAGCG
>CAMLKN010000272.1 GCA_946480655.1 uncultured Devosia sp.
TCAAAGGCCAGGGAGTGGAGCTTCTAGCCGGCCCGAAGAGCAAATTCGCTCCGGTACGCAATTTAAGTGAACAGGGCATCGAATCTCCGACAAACACAGTGCCGCCCTCGGACTTGATCCGAGGGCCACTGGCAACAACGGCGATGCTCTGAGTGGCCCTCGGGTCAGGCCCGAGGGCGGCCCGGTGGATCGACAGGATTGAGCTGAAACGAACCGCAAAAATGCCCCGCATCACCACCATCGCTCTCGATGCCGATGACACGCTCTGGCAGAACGAGCAGTTCTTCCGCCTCACCGAGCAGCGCTTTTCCGACCTTCTGCGCGACTATACCGACGCGCCTGATCTCACCGAGCGCCTGATCTCCGCCACCGCGCGCAATCTCCAATTCTACGGCTTCGGCGCCAAGGGCTTCTCCCTCTCCATGGTCGAGACAGCACTCGAAGTCACCGATCACCGCGTCCCCGGCACGGTCATTGCCGAAATCCTCGCTGCCGGTCGCGAACTGGTCAATTTCCCCATCGAGACCCTGCCCTATGTCGACGAAGCGCTCGGGCACCTGCAGGACCGCTACCGGCTGATCCTCGTCACCAAGGGCGACCTCTTCGACCAGGAGCGCAAGCTCGCCGCATCCGGCCTCGCCGACTATTTCGCCGCCGTGGAAGTTGTCTCGGACAAGACCGAAGCCACCTATCGCCGCATCTTCGAGCGCCATACCGAAGGCCCGGCGCACACCATCATGGCCGGCAATTCGCTCAAGTCCGACATTCTCCCGGCGCTCACGGCGGGCGCCTTCGCGGCCTACATACCGCATGACCTGACATGGTCCTACGAACACGCCGAAGAGCCCGAGAACGACCCGCGCTATGCCCGGATCGAGCATCTCGGCCAGCTTCAGGACGCCATCGACCGCTTCGAAGCCATGCGCTAATCTGCCGCCAATCCGGAGGTCCTGATGCGTCGTCACGTCCTGTTTGCAACTCTTGTTTGCGTTCTGCCAATCCCGGCTTTTGCCGACAACTCAACCGCTGAGGCGCTGGCGGGCACGTTCTGCGCGGCCATGGTGGATGGGACGCCTGACCCCGTGACGCTGGTCACCCCGGACCTGGGCGACGCCATCGCTGCCGCCCTCGCCCGCAATGCCGAGATCCAGGCCGCAACGCCCGACGAAAAGCCGCCCCTGGGCGATGGCGTGCCCTGGGCAAGCTGGCCGGACAAGCCCGATACCTGCGACATTGAGGTGACCGAGGCTTATGACGGCGCGGCCATGGTCAACGTCAGCTATGGCTTCACCGATGCTCCGGACGCCAACTATACCGACACGCTGGTGCTGATGGAGGGTGATGGCGGCTGGGCCATCGACGATGTGGTGCTGATCGACAACCAGACGTTGCGCAACCTCATCGTGTCGGCGTTCGACCCCTGAAAGACCTGTGGCAGCCCGTCGCAGCCCAAAGTCGCATATTGAAATCATTGGAAAATATCAGTTGGCATGCGTTTTCCGCATGGCTGGCATAACTTCACCCGGGTTGGCGGCCGGGCCGTGCACCCCTATATCGCCCTCATCACAGCGGGTGTTTCTCCTCCCTCCCTTGCGCCCGCTGCGTTCCCTCCTGACAGATCCCTGATCTGTCCTCCTTAGGGCTCCGCTCTCCCCTCGAGCGGGGCCTTTTCTTTTGCTCTGATCTGTGACCATCCCCCGCGAAAACGCATGGCTGACATGTCAGCATCGGGATTGTCTATCAAGTCAGTAGAGTTCATATTGAACACATCGCTGAGGCGCGCTCCGATCTCCTCCTCCCTTCGGACCCCGCATCGCGATACTGGACTAAGGATCATCTCCTCCTCCCTTGATCCGAGGTCCATGGCAGAGCGGCATCCTCCTCCTCCCTTGCTCTCTGCCCCACTTTCACCGGCTCAGCCGGTACCAGGCCCCATCCTCGGATGGGGCCTTTTTTCTTCTCTCCGCGCCATGGCCATGCAACCTGTCGCCAACCTGTCGCGTTTGCCTATTTGTTGGACAGATTGTCGCTGTGCCTATTGCATAGCAGTCATGACGTGTCCGGCATTGCTGACCAAACGGTCAAAACCTATATTGCAACTGTCGCTGGTGAAGCCGCTCCGTATCCTCCTCCCTCGGACCCGCTTCTTGCGACACCGGATCGAAGCCGAATCCTCCTCCCTCGGCGACGGTCCACCGGTCTGGCGCATATCCTCCTCCCATGCGCAGGGCCAAAACTCGCGATTTGGCTTCGGCCCTATCATCAGGCTCCAACCTCGGTTGGAGCCTCTTTTTTTGTCCTCAGAGACTGGCCAACTTGGTCGCCGCACAAACACGCCCAACAGGGGCCGCCCCGTCGGCGCGCGATAACGCGCCCGGGGTCCCAAACCCTCAGCGAATCTGCATGGCAGCACTTCCAATTGCGCGTTTGTGTCGCGGCGAGCGGCGATGGATAAAGGCCTCAACGGCGGCGTTCGTGGTGACCCGCCCCTCCAAGGTCAGCGGCTAGCCCGCAGACCCTATGGCCCCGCCCATCCCCTCGGGCGGGGCCTATTTTTTTGGCGCCTTGGGACGGGATCGCGGCTCAGGCGATCCCCGCGCAGAACCCCTGGATGCGCTTGACCGCCTCCTCCAGTTCCGCATTGCTGGCCGCATAGCTCAGGCGGAAGTGGCCCGGCAGGCCGAAGGCCGTGCCATGCACCAGCGCCACGCCGGTCTCTTCGAGCAGCGCCAGGACGAAATCCTCGTCGGTGACGAGCTTGGTGCCGCCGGCGCTGGTCTTGCCCAGCAGCCGCTGGCACGAGGGGAACACGTAGAACGCCCCCTCGGGCGTCAGGCAATCGAGACCGGTATTGGCATTGAGCCCTGCCACCACCAGGTCGCGCCGCGCCTGGAACACCTTGAGCCAGTCCTTGAGGAATTCCTGCGGCCCGTTGAGTGCCTCGACCGCCGCCCATTGCGAGATCGAGGTCGGGTTCGAGGTCGACTGCCCCTGCAGCTTGGTCATGGCCGCCAGCAGCGGCTTGGGCCCGGTGCAATAGCCGATGCGCCAGCCGGTCATCGCGTGCGACTTGCTCACCCCGTTCATGGTGAGGGTCCTGGCCTGCAGCCGGGGCTCCACCTGCGCAATCGTGGCGAACGACTTGCCGTCATAGACCAGCACTTCATAGATGTCGTCGGTGAGGATGTGCACATGCGGATGCCGCATCAGCACCTCGGCCAGGCCCTTCAGTTCCTCGGCCGTATAGGCGGCGCCGGTCGGATTGGATGGCGTATTGAGGATCAGCCACTTGGTCTTGGGCGTGATCGCCGCTTCCAGCACGTGCGGCGCCAGCTTGAAGCCGGTCGTCGCGTCGGCCACGGCAAACACCGGCTCGGCCCCGCACAGCCGCACGATTTCCGGATAGCTCACCCAATAGGGCACGGGCACCACGACCTCGTCGCCCGGATTGAGCGTGGCCATCAGCGCATTGAAGATGATCTGCTTGCCGCCCGAGCCCACAAAGCAGTCGGCGGCCGTGACATCGAGCCCGTTGTCCCGCCGGAATTTTGCCGCCACCGCTTCCTTGAGCTCGG
>CAMLKN010000273.1 GCA_946480655.1 uncultured Devosia sp.
TCGTGCACGAGGGCGCCGGCGAGGGCGACCTTTTGCAGCATGCCTTTGGAAAAGCCGCCGCAGAGGTCATTGGCATGGGGGGCGAGGCCGAGCCAAGAGATGAGATCGTGAGCGGACTGGCGAGCGCGAGCCGCATCGACCTGCCAGAGGCCGGCGACGAAATCGAGATATTCGAGCGGGGTAAGGCGGTCATAGACCATGGGCTCGTCGGACACCCAGGCCATGCGGCGCTTGGCGGCGACCGGATCGGCGAGGGCGTCAATCCCCAGGATGGAAATGGTGCCGGCGTCAGGCTTCAGCAGCCCCGCGACCATGCGCAGGATCGTGGTCTTGCCGGCGCCGTTGGGGCCGAGAAGGGCGTAGAATTCGCCGGGCTGGATGGTCAGGTCCACGCCCCTGACCACAGGCCGGTCGAAGGCCTTTTCGAGACCGGAAATGGCAAGGGCGGCGGGCATGGCAGGCTCCAGTATGCGTGGAGACGCTAGCCTCGCCGCCCTTTCTGGCCGATGAACGGCAATCGTTAACGAAATGGATCAGGCAGCGGCGAGGGCCGCGTCGATGACCGTGAGGGTCACGTCGACATTGCCCCGCGTCGCATTGGAATAGGGGCAGATCTGGTGGGCCTTGTGGACCAGGTCCTGCGCCTGCGCGAGTTCCAGACCGGGGATGGTCGCCTTGAGCTCGACGGCAATGTTGTAGCCGATGCCCTTGGCGTTTTCACCGAAGGAGACGGCCGCGTCGATGGTGGTTTCGTCGGGGATCTTGACCTTTTCGCCGCGGGCGACGGCCTTGAGGGCGCCCAGGAAGCAGGCTGAATAGCCAACGGCAAAGAGCTGCTCGGGATTGGTACCCGGACCATCATTGCCACCCATGGCCCTGGGGGTGTCGAGCGTGACTTCCAGCCGACCGTCGTCGGTCCTGCTGGTGCCGGTGCGGCCGCCAGTGGTGTGGGCATGGGCGGTGTAGATGGCTGACTTGATGCTCATGAAGGGTGCTCCTTGCTGGTGATGGCAAGTACATAGTGCACAATTAAATTGTGCGCAATAGAATTTTGTGTGCTAGATTTGTGACAGGAAGCGAGGTGCGGAATGAGCGACAATCCGATGCCGACAATCGACCAGATGCTGTGCTTTGCGGTCTATTCAGCCGGGCACGCCTTCACGCGGTTCTACAAGCCGCGGCTCGACGCGCTGGACCTGACCTATCCGCAGTATCTGGTTTTCCTGGTGCTCTGGGAGAAGGACGATCTCACGGTGAAAGCGCTGGGGGACAAGCTGTTTCTCGATTCCGGCACGATCACGCCGCTGATCAAACGGCTCGAGGCTCGCGGCCTTGTCGAGCGCCGGCGTGACGAGGACGACGAGCGGCAGGTGCGTATCCGGCTGACTGCCGAGGGCAGGGCGCTCAAGGCCAAGGCCACTTCCATTCCGCTTGCGGCGGGGAAGGGAACGGGCCTTTCGGCGGAGGGAGCCGAGGCATTGCGGCTCGAATTGCTGGCGCTGCGGGAGCGGCTGGATAGCGTGGCGGGGCAAGCGGGTAACGCAAAGCTAACCATGCGGCCCGATCGGGCGTAACCGAGCAAGCTATTGGTACGAACTGCCTCCCGAACTCTGGAGGTCCCGCATGCAGATTGGTGGCGACTACCCTCGACCCGTGATGGTCAATGGCTATGCCTGTCACAATTGCGATGAGATCAGTGCGGCCAAGCGCGGTGAGGACCCGGCAAAGGCAGCCAGGCCGTTTGAACCGGCGGTGGATTTTGGCGGCAGTCTGGCGGGGCGCCAGATGCCCGTTGCGGCATTGGCCGAGCCGCAGGCCCTTGTCGACAGATACGCCTGACTCTCAACGCAGGCCGACCGCGTCGACCTGTCCCGAGCGACAGTTGCTTTCGGTCGGCTCGGCAGCCAGCATCAGGGCGCCCAGATCGTCCGGGCCGGTGATCTCGCCGGTGAGGTTGATCTGCAATTCGGTGATGAGGATGCGATTGCCGTCCTCGATGCAGGAGATGGAGACACGGTCGCCAGCGCCCGGGCCGAAGGCGGTGTCAAAGGTCGTGCGGACCTGTGCCAGCGTGATGCGCTTGCCGATATTGCCGGCAAAGAGGTCGACTACCTCGGACGTGTTGAGCGCCAGCATCAAATCGAGGGAGTCGGCATAATATTCGCGCTGGCCGGTGCCGTAGCAGGTGCCGTGCTTGACCCATTCATGGCGGTCGAGGCCCGACTGGCTGCCGGGCATGACCTCGTCCAGGTCGCGGCGCTGGGCGATGGTCAGGTCCAGCGGGGGCAGGTCGCGCCAGCGGCCGTCGCGGCTGGCCCAGATGTCGCGCTGGGAGACATCGCAATATTCGTTGTTGCGTGGCTGCGGCCAGAGGCCGTGCAGCGTGAAATGGCTGGCTTCGAAGCTGTTGGGCTGCTGGTTGCGGCATTCCGGTGTTCTTTCGGCGGTCTCGCAGAAGGCAGGCTGCCAGTTGACCGCGAGAACATACTGGGTGCCGCGATAGGGCTGCGGGACCGGGGCGGTTTCCCCGGATTGTGGAAGGGCTGTATCCGTCGTGCCGCAGGCGATTTCGACCCATCGGCGGTTGGGGTCGGCGCCGGGAATTGCGACAAGGAAATGGGTTGGCGGGGTCTTGTTGGCGGCGACGAGATCGTAGGCTTGGCCAGGCGAGACCGTGATGCTCCCGGGATTGGTCTGGCGGCTGATCGATTGAAAGGCCGGGCAGGGGGCGGTTGCGGTGAAGATGCCGGAGAGCGGCACTTCGGCCCAGACCGGCGAGGCCGCAAGGGTGAGAGCCGTGATCATGAGCAGTCTTGCCAGCACTTTAGCCTGCCTCCTCGGGCCCAGCGGAACCGTCCATTGGTCCGCGCCGTTCTTGTCGCACAGTCAACGGAGGCAATACATGTCTGAACCTGATCGTGAAACCGTCATCGTGGATCGTGGCGGCAGCGGCGCGGGCGCCATTGTAGGCGTCGTGGTTGTCGTGGCCCTGCTGCTGATCGGTTACCTCGTTTTCTTCAATGGCGAGCCGACGGGCGGCAGTGTCGATGTCGATGTGCCGGCAGTGAACGTGGACGTGGTGCCCGACGGGCAGTAGGACCACGAAGGCTATGCAATCGGGCGCCCTGTTGGGGCGCCCGTTTTCTTTGTGCCGAAGCGATCAGAGCGTGATGCGATAGATGCCGAAGCCGGCTTCGTCGGTCTCGCCGGTCGCCTCGATCTTGACGGCAGTCACGTCGGCCACCTTGTCGGCAGCCTTGGGGCCGGTGGCGAAGAGCACGGTGGTATCGCCGATTGGGGCGAGGGACCAGTTGCTGTCCGCCTTGGGGTCGATGGTGCCGTTCTCGATGATGAAGCGGACGATGATGTCGCGATTGGTATCGGGCCCGATGAAGATGATGTTGTCGGCACCGGTGCCCGGGAAGGAGCCGCCGCCACCGGCGCGATAGTTGTTGGACGCGATGACGAATTTCGCGGCCGGATCGATCGGCTTGCCGTCAAACATCAGGTCGACGATGCGGTTTGCATCGGGGTTGAGGACTTCCTTGCCGTCGGA
>CAMLKN010000274.1 GCA_946480655.1 uncultured Devosia sp.
AAAAGCCGCTGTCGCGCAGCATCTTGATCTTCATGAGACCCGGCAGGAACAGCTTATCCTGCACCACGCCATGCTTGAGGCCCGAGGCGCGAGCAGTCCTGGCGAGATTGACGGCAATGTCGAGATCGTCCGAGGTCGGCTTTTCGCAATAGACATGCTTGCCGGCGGCCAGAGCGCGCTCGAGCAGGCCGGCGCGCATCAACGTGGTGCCAGCGTCGAAGAAGATCGTGTCTTCGGGGTTGGCCAGTGCCGCATCGAGGTCCGTGCCCCAGCGGGCAATATTGTGCTTTTTGGCCAGCGCTTCGATCTTGTCGCGGTCACGCCCGACAATGATCGGATCGACGACGAGGCGGTCGCCATTTTTCAGCATGATGCCGCCCTGGTCGCGGATCGCCAGGATCGAGCGCACCAGATGCTGGTTGTAACCCATGCGCCCGGTGACGCCATGCATGATGATGCCAAGCCGTTGCTCTGCCATTCGAAACCTCCCAAGCCGCAGCGTTCGGTGTAACTGATTAGTTACTTACCTATATGAGGAGGATACCGCCCGTCAAGTCGATGCACGCGGGAAAACTGCAGGGACGTGGAAATGTCGAAAACACTGGCCGGTTACTTGAACTTGACAGGATGGGAGGTGCATCCCATGGTCGGAGTACGACGTCCAAGCGGCCGAACACATCAGATGCGGCGGTGCGGTGCAGGGGCGGCGGGCTTTTCAGTCCGACGCCAGGGCCGCTTTACCGGGCCAGGCGCCACTGTTATCTGCCTTTGGCTCCATGCCGGTCATTGGCGCAATCGAGCGGATCCATCGTGTCAGCAGATACCATCACCAATGCCGTACTGGCGCCCAAAGCCGAACCGGGATCACCCAAGCGGCCGCGTAACTCTGCCAAGACCAAGGCATCGATCCTCGCCGCTGCGCGGGTGGAATTTGCCGATCGGGGTTTTGAGGGAGCGCGTGTCGACGCCATTGCCGAGCGGGCTGGCGCCAACAAGCGCCTGCTCTACCACTATTTCGGCAACAAGGAGGACCTCTATAGGGCCGTCCTTCTCGACGCCTATCAGGAAATCCGCCAGGGCGAGCGGGCGCTCTCATTGGACCAATATGATCCGGTACAGGCCATGGACCGGCTGGTGCGGTTCACCTTCCGGCACTTTCTCGCCAATCCCTGGTTTCCACGCCTGCTCGGTACCGAGAACATCGAAAACGCGCGGTTTTTGAAGACCTTGCCGGACATCAAGGCGCTGCATTCCCCGCTGGTGGGGCAGATCGCCGCCATTATCGAGCGCGGCGCGGCATCGGGGGTCTTCCGGCGCGACGTCGATCCGGTGCAGCTCTATATTTCTGTCGCGGCGCTGGGCTTCTTCTACGTCTCCAACACGGCAACGCTGTCGGTGATCTTCGAGCGCGACCTGACCAGCGTCAACATGGTGCAGGAGCGCGAGGCCCATGCCGTGCAGATGGTGCTGGACTTTTTGCGGACCAAGCCAGGGGCGTGAGCCACGGAGTGGATTACCCGATCATGGCCGAACCCGCACCATCGGTCACGGTTCTTGCAGAGCCGGCCGCCTTCGCTCCAGGAGTTGGGTATATTCGGCGGCACTCGTAACCGTTCTGGGATCAACCTTGTGCAGGCGCGCCAGGTATTCCTGCATCCGGCTATATTCTTCGCGCATCGCGGTCGCCTTTACCATGTAGTAGAGAGCGAGACTGCTGTTGGGCCTTTGGCGCAACTCTTCTTCGCAGAGGCCCATCAACTGACTGATATTGTCCTGCTCGAAGAGCGCGTCGTAAACACTGCGTCTCTTCTCGTAGCGAGCATTGACCACGGCTTTCTTGACCGTCAGCAACATGTGGCCGAGACGAATGAGTGCTGTCGCGACAAGGATGGAACTGCTTAGAACAAGCAGGAAGTAAATGTCCTTGAGAAGGTCAATCTCGGTCATGTTGGCGCCTCATACCATGTAGAGCCGGTAATATGTGTCAATGTTGAAGAGAAGGATCAGCGTGCCCGCGATGAGAATCGCTGAAACGATTTGATCCAACCACCGAGCCAGGCTGAGGATGAACGGGTCCACCAGCAGGCTATACTGTGCCTTGACAACGCCGCCCATGACGCCGGGCATCACCTGCCAAGCGGTCCGCATCCGCTGCCACTGAGACATTTCGGCGAAGTCCTGCTTGACCTTGAGCAGGTCGAGGCCTTGCCGAGCGGCCGCAATCCCGAACGCCGATTGCATTTGCTGCTCAATGCGTTTGCGAGACCTGGAAAAGATAAGCCTGCTCAGGAGATGACTCAAAGACAGGGCCAGGATCACATCCACGAAGATGAGCGGGATTCCCAGTCCTATCAGACCGAGGAGCCATTCGACCACTGACCGATAGGAGGCCAGGGCGGATGCGATGAGGGCTGCGACTTGATCGATATAGGGCATCACCATGCCCAATGCGGCCCTCAAGGCCGCCAGCACATCCCGGAGAAAGAGCGTGTCCTGGACAAAGCTGCCCAGGCCGAACAGACCCAGGACGTTTCTCAACCAGCCAAGCAGCTGCTTGATGTCATTGGTGATCCGAGGCTTGAACCCGAACACGCCCACGCCCTCCCTCTCGGTCGCAGGCATTGCAGGGCGCATCGCCGTGGGTGTGCGCCCGTTTCGTCTTGCAAGCTCATGGACCCTGCACAACTAATCGCGCAGTGGGGCCATATTGGCAAGGGAGAGGCCGCCGCAACGCCGAGAACGGCAGGGGGGAATGCGGTCCCCGGGAGTGATTCCGGGGGCCGCGACTGCTCAGATATCCACCTCGTCGTCGCCAAGCGCATGGAGTGCGGTGGCGGCCTGCTGCAGGATGGCGGCAGCCTTGCGCTGCTGATCCTTGTCAGCGCGACGAACGCGCCTGATGGCGTCCTTGAGGGTCTTGCGGGCCGCTTCCAGTTCCGGGGTGGCGTCCTGCATGGGCCGATCGGGCTCGGCAGAAGGAGCAGGGCGTTCACCCCAGAAGGGCGGCACATTGCCGTCTTCCGGGCGCCCTTCCCCACCGAACGGCCAATCGGCCTTCACGAATTCGCGGAAGCGGTTCATCTGCTCGCCGGTGCGGCCGAGGAAGTCGAGGGTCGAGGCCACGGCCTCGCGATTTTCTGCGAGATGCGCCTTGCCTTCATCGGTGATGGTATAGAGCTTCTTGTTGCCATCGGCGGCGGAGGTCACAAAGCCGGCCTCCTCGAGATAGGTCAGGGCCGGATAGACAATGCCGGGGCTCGGGGAATAGACGCCGTTGGAGCGCTCTTCCACCGCCTTGATGAGATCATAGCCGTGGCGCGGCTGCTGCTCGATGAAAAAGAGCGCGACGAGCCGCAGGTCGCCCGAGGCCAGCATGCGGCCGACGCGGAAATTGCCGCCCATCTGGCCGAATTCATTGTCGGCCATGCGGGCCATGCGGCCCCAGCCGCGGCGCGCCATGCGCTCGATATGGCGCCAGTCCGGTTCGCCGTTCTTCCAGTAACTCATGGTGTATCTCCTGATATATCGCACAAGCCCGTGTCGAGCAGATTGGCA
>CAMLKN010000275.1 GCA_946480655.1 uncultured Devosia sp.
CAGCACCACCCAAGCGCGCCCGTCGCGCGCCAACCCCTGCAGTTCACGAAGCGTGGATTGCATAGGCGTGTCGTTCACGAACCAGTCCTGCACTTGAAGAAATCGGTGTTGTCCCGGTCAATCTAGCGAGGCATCGGCCATGGGCATAGACCTCCTGCGGATTTGCCCCATGACCCTGACGCCCCTTCTCGAAGCGCCCTTTGCCACCCAGCTTCACGCCTTCTCCGCCATTCTGGCCACCGTTATCGGCGCCTTCGTGCTCTGGCGGCGCAAGGGCACGACCCTGCACAGGATGCTCGGGCGGGTGTGGGTCGCCCTCATGCTGGTCACCGCGACGAGCGCCCTTTTCATCCACGACATCCGGATGATCGGACCCTTCAGCCCCATCCACCTGTTTTCGCTCTTCACCTACCTGAGCCTCTTCCAGGGTCTCAAGGCCATCCTCGTCCATCGCGATATCCACCGGCACCGCGCCGAAATGCAGGGGCTCTATGCCGGGGCGCTGATGCTGGCGGGTGCCTTCACCCTGCTGCCGGGGCGGCGCATGCATATGGTCCTCTTTGGACCCGATGCCGGCTGGACGCAATCGCTCATGGCCATTGTGCCCATTCTCGTCCTTTCAGCGCTGGTCTGGCTCAACCTGCGGCGCCGGGCGCTGGGGCGGCGGCTGCCGACGCCGTCACGAAGCTGAACACCGCCGCCCGCCAGGCGTCGGTGGCGTCGAGATTGGCGCAATGCCCGCCCTGGGCGAGGGGTTCGATGCGCCAGTTGTCCTGCCCCCGCAATGCGTCGAGCTGCCCCAGAAGCACCTGGTTGACTGCCCGGTCCTCTCCACCCACCAGCACCAATCCCGGCCCTGTCCATGCCCGCGCAACGTCCATGAGGTCATAGCGCCGGATATGGCGGACAATGGCGGCGCCGGCCCGCGCGTCATATTGGGCCAGCATGGTTTCGATCAGCGGCCACGCCTGCCGATTGCGCGTGGTGTTGCGGGCGGTAATCTGCGCCGCGACGACCCGCCCCGGCACCCGGTCGAGCAGGGGCAGGGTCCAGCCCAGCGGCGGCAGGTTCAGCGCCAGGGCCGTGCCGAACAGCGTCAGCGAGGCGAGCCGGTCGGGTCTTTCCCGGCTGGCGACGAGGCCCACAATGCCCCCCAGGGAATTGCCCACCCAATGGACCTGTTCCATTCCGGCATGGTCCAGCATGGCGTCGATATCGGCCCAGAGGCGCTCCGGCGCAAAGGCTGCGGCGTCGATCGGGACGGGCATGCCCGATTGCCCATGCCCACGCAGGTCCGGCACCAATACGCGATAGCCGCGCGCGGCCAGCCAATCCGCATCGGCCGCGAACTGGGCACCGGAGGCGCAAAGCCCGTGGCAAAGCACGATGGCCGCACCCGCTTCCGGGCCGACCAGCCGATAGTGGAGGCGTGTGCCATCCCCAGCGATGATTGCGCGCGACGTCATGCCTGCTTCTGTAGCCGCGCTCCGGCCCTGGGGGTAGGTCTCACGAACTGCCGATCAGGATTCCCGCCGCGAATACCAGCGACCCACCCAGCACCACCTGCAGCACGGCCCGCCAGAACGGGGTCTGCATGTAGCGCTGCTGGATGAAGGCAATGGCCCAGAGCTCCACCAGCACCACGAAGGCGGCAACCCCCGTGGCAATCCAGAAATCGTGGATCAGGTAGGGCAGGGCATGGCCCAGCCCACCCACCGCCGTCATGATCCCGGCCGCGAAGCCCCGCTTGATCGGCGAGCCACGCCCGGTCAGCTTGCCATCGTCGGATGCGGCCTCGGTAAAGCCCATGGAAATGCCCGCGCCCACGGCGGCGGCGAGGCCCACGAGAAACGTCTGGTGCGTGTCGCCGGTGGCGAAGGCCGCGGCAAAAACCGGCGCCAGGGTCGAGACCGACCCGTCCATCAGCCCGGCAAGGCCCGGCTGCACATAGGTCAGGACGAACTGCCGGTGCGCCTCGCTGACTTCCTGCGCGCGCCCCTCGGGCCCCAGCACTTCGGCGTCGATCTGGTCGGCGCGCTTGGCATGGCCCTTTTCGGCCACCGCCAGGTCGCCCAGCAGCTTGCGGATGTCCGCATCGCTCACCTGCTTGGCGGCCTCGACATAGAACCGATAGGCGCCTTCCTCCATTTCCCACACCTGCTGGCGCGCCTGCTCGAGCGTCAGCACCTTCTGCAGCCATATGGGCTTGCGGGTGAGAAAGCCCCGCACATGTTCGCGCCGGATCGGCACGAGGCGCTTGCCGAAGCGTTCGACATAAAGGTCCAGCAGCTGCCGCCGATGCTCGTCTTCCTCGGCCGCCATGCCTTCGAACAGGGCCGCGCTGCCCGGATAGGTCTCGCCCAGCCGTGCCGCGAACTCGGAATAGATGCGCCCGTCTTCCTCCTCGGCGGCCACAGCCAGCGACAGGATTTCCCGCTCGCTCAGCTCCGAAAAGTCGCGGCGATTGTCCGGCCAGAGCCGCAGCATGGTCTGCTCCACATTAGAATTATTCCAAAGAACGTTTAGAACCATTCCAAATTGTGCGCAAGCTGTCCTTGATCTGCGACAAAGTGGGTGCGCCCCTGCCGTGCCAAACAGCTTGAGCCCGCATCATCGCCGGGCTATCGAGGCATTGTGAGCACGCAACCGACCAGCACGACCCGATCCATGCTCCGCGAGACCGGCATCGCCCTCGCGGTCCTGGCCATTTACGTGCTGACGCTGCTGCTGCCCCTCCATCAGGCGGCTGGCCTGCAGCGCGATCTCAACGCCCTTGGCTTTTCGACGCTGGAAAGCTGGTCCGTCTGTCAGCCCATGGCGCAGGATGAAGATGGCGCGCCGCGTGAAGCGGCCGCGCTCACCTGTCCCGCCACAGGCGTCGCCAAGCAGCAGCTGGCCGCCGTGCTGCCGCCGGTCCTCGTCATCGAGCCGCCGACCATCGCCCATGTGGTCCGCTACCGCGATACCCCCGCCATTCCCGCGCCCATCCTGCCCGACCATGTCGGGCAGTCCCGCGCCCCTCCCGTCACGGCCTGATTCCGCATTCCAATGCCCGGCAAATCCCAGCCGGTATCAGACCCAATGTTGACTGGAGATCACAGATGATCCGCACTCTCTCGCGCGCCGCCCTGGCTGCCACCACGCTTGTTGCCCTCGCCGCCCCGGCTCTCGCCCACTCGACCCTGGAAGTGCAGGAAGCCACCCTCGGCGCCTCCTACAAGGCCGTGCTCCGCGTGCCCCATGGCTGCGGCACCGAAGCCACCCATACGGTTCGCGTGCAGATTCCTGAGGGCTTCTACAATGTGAAGCCCATGCCCAAGGCCGGCTGGAAGCTCGAGACCGTCACCGGCCCCTACGAAAACACCTATATGAACCACGGCACCGAAGTGACCGAGGGCGTCAAGGAAATCGTCTGGTCGGAAGGCAACCTGCCCAATGAGTGGTATGACGAATTCGTCTTCCGCGGCACCTTTGCCGACACGCTCGAGCCCGGC
>CAMLKN010000276.1 GCA_946480655.1 uncultured Devosia sp.
GGAATGGTCGTGGCGTTGATGACGCCCTTGGAGAGGGCCTCGGTCACCTGCGGCACCGGCATGCCGACGGGCTCAGCGCCCAGTTCGGCCAGCATGCTCGAAATGATGCGCGAGCCGCCACGCACCTTCATGCCCTGCAGATCTTCGAGGCTGTTGATCGGATCGATCGAGTGGAACAGACCCGGGCCATGGGTGTGCAGCGCAATGACATGCACGCCAGCGAATTCTTCGGGGGCATTGGCCATGACATAGTTATAGAAGGCGGCCGAGCCCTTTTCCCCATTCGGGGTCATGAAGGGCAGCTCGAACACTTCCGACTTGGGGAAGCGGCCGGGCGTATAGCCGAGCACGGTCCAGATGATGTCGACAACGCCATCCTTGGCCTGGTCGAACAGTTCCGGCGGCGCGCCACCCAGCTGCATGGCCGGATAAAGCTCGAACTTGATGCGGCCATCCGATTCCTCGGTGACCTTCTGCGCCCAGGGCTCGATGGCCTGGGCCGGAATGGTGGCCTGGGCCGGCAGCATCTGGTGGATGCGCAGGGTCACTTCCTGGGCAAAGGCAGTCGTGGACATGGCAAGGGCCGTCAGGGCGCCCGCCAGGATCATCGTTGTCTTCATTGGTCATCCTCCCTTAGAGACAAAATTGTCATTCTTCGCTTCGATGCAGAACCTGAACTGACGCATGCCGCAGCCGTCATGGCCGGTAGCCTACGTCAATCACAGCACGTCCACCATTCAGTCGCGACACGCAGGCACACATCTTGTGCCCCTCTGCCTTTTCTTCTGCACCAAAGAAAACGTCGCGGTGGTCGATTTGGGTATCGACGTCCAGCACGGAGACGGCACAGAGGCCGCATTCACCGCGTTGGCAGTCATAGATCATGTCGACGCCGGCCTCCATCAGCGCTTCCAGAAGCGTCTGATCGGGAGGCACCGAGACCGAAAGGTCACGGTTGAGCACATCGACGGTAAAGGTCTGCTCGGCGAACAGGCCGCTGTCGCCGAAGACTTCGTAGCGCAGCCGGCTGATGGGGCGTCCGGACGCCGTCCAGGCCGCCTTGGCGGCTTCGAGCATGCCGATGGGACCGCAGAGATAGCATTCTGCATCTGCCGGCAGCGCGGCAAACTCGGCATGGAGATCGAGATGCTGACCCTGGGCATTGTCGCAGAGGCTGAGCCGGTCCCCCAGGAGCGCCTGCAGTTCGTCGGCAAAGGCCATGAGGCTGCGCGAGCGGGCCGCATAGACGAGACGGAGCGAAGCGCCCCGCGCCGCCAGCGCCCGCGCCATGCCGTAAATGGGGGTGATGCCGATGCCCCCTGCCAGCAGCAGATAGTGGCTGGCGCGCCAGTTCAGTTCGAACCGGTTTTCCGGCAGGGTGAGCCGGATGGAAGCGCCCGGTTCGAGCCCCCACATGAAGCGCGAGCCGCCACGGCTTTGCGGGTGCAGCTTGACCGCAATGGCAATATGACCCGGAGCCGCCGGAAGCACCGTATAGGTGCGGTTGGTGGTGCCGGCATTGGTCACGACCCGGAAATTGCTGTGCGACCCTGGATCGAAGGGCGACACCGGACCATCCACCGCAAAGTCGATGCGGCGGACGTCGTCGGCCACCTGGGTGATTTGCGCGACGCGGGCATCGCGCCATTCCGCTCTGTTGCGCATGGTCCTACCCCACCACCAGTGAGAGAGCGGGGACGCGGCGGATGAGGCTGCGGTCCCGGTCCAGGACATGTTCGAGATTCTGTCGCGCGAGCCTTGCATGTTCGCGCGCCAGCGCCTCGGCCCGTGCGCCTTCGCGCTGCTCGATGGCATTGACCATGGCGCGGTGCTGCGCCTGGGCCCCATAGAGCGAGCGGCGGAAGGCCGCCACATCGGACTGCTTGTCGAGAAAGGCGCTGGGCGAGGCGAAGGGCATGCTCGTCACCCGTTCGATCTCGCGACGAATGGTCCGGCTTGCGAGGCCCCACAGCATTTCATGGAACTGGGCATTGAGATCGACATAGCGATCGAAATCCATGTCCTCGACATGGCCGCGCAGCGCCTCGTCGAGCCCATCCAGCAGCCGGTTGAGCTCGCTCATGGCAGCGGGGGCCACGCCCCGCTCGGCGGCAAGACGCAAGGCGGTGCCCTCAAGCACGCCGCGCAGTTCGATGGCGTCGATGACGTCCTCGCGGCTGAAGCTGCGCACGGCATAGCCACCGGAGGGAATGGCCTCGACCAGCCCCTCCTGCCCCAGTTTGGCCAGGGCCGCGCGCAGGGGGGTGCGCGAAATGCCCAGGCGTTCGGACAGCGTCACCTCGGAGAGACGCGATCCGGCACCAATCTCGCCCGACACAATCAGGTCCCGCACGCCCATCAGGGCGCGCTGGGACTGCCGGGCCCGTTCCGAATTGCCGCTCATTCTGCTGCCTGCTGCATAGCGGTTTCCTCGGCCACCATACGGTCGATCAGGCGTCGCGCCCACATCGAGCCGGCATCAATGTTAAGATTGTAGATGACGTGGTCGGGATTGGCATCGATGGCGACCTGCTGGGCCTCGAGAATGCGCTCATCCTCGCGGAAAATGGACGCGACGCCTTCGCGCAGGTCATGCGTCCGGGCCTGTTCCTCGATCTTGTAGTTGCGGGCGAAGGCCCAGAAGTAGTGGCAGGTCTTGTCGGTTTCGGGCGTCATGGTGTTGAGCACGAAGCCATTGACGCCCTGGCTGCGATCACCCTGCGGGGCGCCGGTGCCGGTGGGGGCGACGCCGACATCGATGGCGATGGTCGATGGCGCCTGGAAGTTGATGATCTGCCAGCGGTCGACATTGCCCGGCTTTCCCAGCTGGCCGCGCCAGAAGGGCGGCGCGTCGATATCGATCATCCAGCGCGTGATGGTCGCCGTCGTGTCGCTATGGGTCGCCTCGAAGGGCGCCTCGGCGACGGCGCGATTGCCGATCGACGAGCCATGCACGTAGGTTTCGTGCGTCAGGTCCATGAGATTGTCGACAACCAGGCGGTAGTCGCACTTGGCGTGGATATACTTGCCGTCCGAAGCCCATTTGGGGTCGTCGTTCCAATGCAGGTCCGGCACGAGGGCCGGGTCGGCCAAGGCCGGATCGCCCATCCACAGCCAGATGAAACGGTGCCGCTCGACCAGCGGATAGGACTTGACGCAGGCGGATGGATTGATGGTGTCTTGCGACGGCATGTATACACAACGGCCCGTGTCGTCGAATTCCAGGCCGTGATAACCGCAGATGACATTGTCGCCATGGAGCTCGCCCATGGACAGCGGCAGCAGCCGATGCCAGCAGGCGTCGGCCAGCGCGACAGCCGTGCCATCCTGCTTCCTATACAGGACAACTGGCTTGTTGCAGATGGTGCGCGGCAGCAGATTGCGCTTGACCTCGACATCCCAAGCGGCGGCATACCATGCATTCAGCGGAAAAGCTGGCGCAGTCATTGCAGATCCTCCTC
>CAMLKN010000277.1 GCA_946480655.1 uncultured Devosia sp.
TCAGTACCAGCGTCCGCAATTGGGCGAGGAAGGCCTGTGCGGCGGCGAGGCTTTCGATGTCGCCGGCGAAAGGTTCGGCGGCGCGTCGCATGGTTTCGGGCAGGGCGTCGAGCTCGGCCTTGGCGGCGCCGAAGTCGCGACGCTCGACCGCCGCTTCGAGCCGGGCAATGATGGCATCCGGACCGTCACCTTCCACGGCACCGGCGGGGCGCATGGCCACCAGACCCCGGAACCAGTCCACGGTTGCATCCTGCCAGCCTGCATCGGCATTGGCTGGGCGTCCCGCCAACATGTCGGGCAGGGCGGCTTGCAACTGGGCCCCGACGGTCTCGGGCTGGGGCAGGCCGGCGGCGGCGCGTCCCGCTACAGCCTCGGGCACCAGCGTTTCGGGCAGGGCCTGGCGCAGGGCGGCCAGTTCGGTTTCGAAGGGGCGGCCGCTCAGGAAGGCGCTTTCGAGCCCCGAAAAGATCAGCGGCAGGCGAATGGTGGCGGCATCGGCACCGGCTTCCTCGCTTGCGGCCTGGGAGAGGCTAGCAAGTTGCTGATTGGCTTCCGCCAATTGCGCGGCTGTAGCCGCCGTCTCGGCGCGCAGGGCGGCCAGGTCCGCCTCGAGGTTTTCTATCGCCGCTGTATCGGGTGCCTCGGCTGGGGCCGCCGCCAGTTCGTCGAGCCGCGCCGCGAGGGCTGCGAGCTGTTCGGTAACGGCCGGATCGGTGCCAGCGGTCGTGGCGGCAGGCGCATCGGCTGCGGCGGTTTCGAGCGCGCCAACCCTGCCGGTCAGGGTCGAGAGCTCATCCTGGACGGTGCTGGTGACGGTCTCGAGCTCGGGAATAGCAGTTGCGAACTCCGCAAGGCGCGGGTCTGCGGGTACCGGAGCCTCCGGCGGCTTTGGCCAGAGACCGTACCAGGCCAGGCCATAGGCGGCACCGAGGCCAATTGCGCCGCCAAGCAGGCCCGCCAGCCAGGCATTGCCGCCACGGCTTTGCGGTTCGTCCGCAACCGGTCGAGGCTTTGGGGCCGTGGTGCTGGCTGTGGGTCGGTCTCCAAGCGGCTTGGCCGCCTTGTCCGGGGCCGTCGAATCACCGGGCTTGCCCGAAGCACCCGGACGCGCCGTGCCTTCAAGCACGGGCGGCTTGACGGGACCGGCCTTTGTGGCCGGCTTATCGGTGCTTTTCGGATCGGGTTGAGGCGTCGTCTTGCCGGTGTCGTCAGCCATGGGCCTTCCTTTTCATTGGTCCGATCATGACCCAGTTTGCTCACGGGCAAAAGCCAGCGCCAGCGTCATCATGGCCTCTTCGCTGGGATGGTCGGCCAGCAGGACCCGGCTGAAGCGATGTTCGAGCAGGGGCTGGGCCACGTTCTCCGACAGGCAGATGATCGGCAGGTGGCGCCGCGCTTCAGGAGCGATGATGTCGGCAACCAGGGTGCAGAAGATTTCGGCGGTGCGGCGCGAATAGCAGAGAACGGCGTCAAATCGCCGGCTGGCCAAGTCGTCGGATATGGATTGGGGCAGGGATGTTTCGGCCACCATTTCATAGACCGGGGTGGTCACCACCATCAGGCCTTGGGGCGCGAGGGCGTGGGCCAGGTCACCGCTCAGATGCTTACCGGCGGGATAGAAGACTGGGCCCGCGGGTCGCGCCAGGGCGATCAGGGTGGCAAGCGATTCGAGCGTGCCGTCGGCAGCCGACACCTTGGCAAAGCCATGCTGGCGCGCTTCGTGAGCCGTGCGGTCCCCTACCGCAAAAGCGGGAATCGACCGGAACCTGTCGAGGGCGCCCATGTCATCGAGGGATCGCAGGGCATTCGTGCTGGTGAGAGCAATGGCCGCGAATCCGCTGGCCGTCGGGAGATTGGTTTGAAGGGTCTGGCGCGTCATCACCGGCGCGATCTCGGCCGCGATGTCCAGCGCCGCCAGCCGTTCCTTTGTGGCCTCGGCATCGGGCTCGGGGCGGGTGATGAGCATGCGCATCAGCGGCTCCACCCGGCGAGGAAGTCCGGACCGGCCTGGGCCAGCAGATCGCGGCCGACGGTCTCTCCGAGTTGCCGCGCGTCGCTGCCTTGGGCTTCTGCCCGGAAACTGGTCTGGCCATCCAGGCTCAGAATCTCGCCCTTGAGGGTGAGCAGGCTGCCGGAAGTTCCTGACAGCGCGCCGACCGGGGTGCGGCAGGAGCCATCGAGCACGGCCAGCATGGCGCGTTCGGCTGCAATGGCGGTGTGGGTCGGGGCATGGTCGAGCGGTGCGACGATCTCGGCGAGTCGCTGGTCGCCCTCGCGGATGGCAATGCCGATGGCGCCCTGGGCTGGTGCCGGCATGAATTGCTCGGGGTCCAGAATGGATGTTGCGCGGTGGGCTTCATCGAGCCGGTTCAGTCCGGCAAGGGCCAGAAGCGTGGCGTCGGCGACGCCGTCGAGCAGCTTTTGCAGCCGCGTATGCACATTGCCGCGGAAGGGCACGATGCGGAGATCCGGGCGCAGGCGCAGCGCCTGGGCAGCGCGGCGAATGGAGGACGTGCCGAAGCGGGCACCTTCGGGCAGGTTGTCGATCCCCTTGACCGAGACCGAGAGGAAGGCGTCGCGCACATCCTCGCGTTCAAGAAAGGCGGCCAGGACCATGCCGGCCGGCAGGCCGGTGGCGACATCCTTGCTCGAATGCACGCCCAGGTCGATCCGTCCTGCCAGCAGGGCCTCGTCGATTTCCTTGGTAAAAACGCCTTTGCCGCCGATATCGGAGAGCGTGGTGTTCTCGGCCTGGCTGCGATCGCCACCGGTCGAGAATACCTCGATCTCTATACGATCCTCTGCCACGCCATGGGCCTGGGCGAGAAGCTCCCGAACCAGCCTGGCCTGGGCCAGCGCCAGCGGACTGCCGCGCGTTCCGATCCGGGCGAAGGGGAGGGATGATTGCATCGGGTAGCGGTCCTATAGTAGGCGATAGGCTCTGTTGGGAGTAGACCAGTTCATCGTGACCGGGCAAGCACAAGCCATCATTCTGGGTATCGAAACCAGCTGCGACGAAACCGCCGCCGCCGTGGTGGTGCGGGATCAATCGGGCCGGGGGACGATTCGTTCCAATGTCGTGCGTTCCCAGCTCGATGAACATGCGGCATTCGGCGGCGTCGTGCCCGAACTGGCGGCGCGGGCCCATGTCGAATGGCTCGATCATATCATCGCCCAAGCCGTCGAGGAGGCGGGCATTGCGCTTGAGGACGTGGATGCCATTGCGGCGACGGCCGGTCCGGGGCTGATCGGCGGAGTGCTGGTGGGCCTGACCACCGCCAAGGCGCTGGCGGCTTCTCTGGGCAAGGAGCTCATTGCCGTCAATCACCTTGAAGGCCATGCGCTGACGGCGCGACTGACGGATGGGGTGGCGTTCCCGTACCTCATGCTGCTGGTCTCGGGCGGGCACAGCCAGTTCGTGCTGGTGCGCGGGGTCGGCGAATACGAGCGCTGGGGCGG
>CAMLKN010000278.1 GCA_946480655.1 uncultured Devosia sp.
GCGTTCAAGGAACTGGCGCTCGCCTTGCATTCCTCGACCCATCCCCAGCCGAGACTCGAAGTGGTCGCTTCGGCGGCTTGACGGTGGGCGGCAGGTTGGCCCCCTCCTGGCTGCAACTGTCACCAGCCTGTCAGCGCAATCGATATGGGCCTTCCTGTGCGAGGCGGACGCCCAAATTTTGCCGCGGACTCGACGGCTTGGCGCGTATCCGGCCTTTTCAATCCTGAAGATTGATGGCACCAACGCGGCCAATTCGACTGCCGGGGAGAGAGTTTCGTGTCGACCGATATCAATGAACAGCGCAGGGCCCTCAGAGAAGCGGCGTTGCACTTCCATGAGTTTCCCAAGCCCGGCAAGCTCGAAATTCAGCCGCTCAAGCCCTTGGGCAACCAGCGCGACCTGGCCCTGGCCTATTCGCCCGGCGTCGCGGCGCCATGCGAGGAAATCGCCCAGACGCCCGAGGCGGTCGCCCGCTATACGTCTCGCCAGAACCTGGTGGCCGTGATCTCCAATGGCACTGCCGTCCTTGGCCTGGGCAATATCGGTGCCCTTGCATCCAAGCCAGTCATGGAAGGCAAGGCGGTTCTCTTCAAGAAATTTGCTGGCATCGACGTGTTCGATCTCGAGATCGACGAGATCAATCCGCAGAAGTTCATCGACGCAGTGGCCCCGCTCTGGCCGACCTTTGGCGGCATCAATCTTGAAGACATCCGTGCACCGGACTGCTTCGAGATCGAGGAGACGCTGCGCGAGCGCATGCCGATCCCGGTCTTCCACGACGACCAGCACGGCACGGCCATCATCGTGGGTGCCGCGGTGCTCAACGGGCTGGAGCTCTCAGGCAAGAAGATCGAGGACGTCAAGATCTGCACGTCCGGGGCAGGGGCCGCGGCCATTGCCTGCCTCAATGTCCTGGTGGCTCTGGGCGCCAAGCACGAGAATATCTGGGTCGCCGACAAGGATGGCCTCGTTACCCACAAGCGCAACGACGTCAATGACAAGTGGCGCGGCCAGTTCCGCCGCACCAGCGAGGCGACGACGCTGGCCGAGGTGATCGACGGTGCCGACGTGTTCCTCGGCCTCTCGGCTGCCGGCGCACTGAAGCCGGAAATGCTGGCCAAGATGGCACCGCGCCCGCTGATCCTGGCGCTCGCCAATCCGAACCCGGAAATCATGCCGGAAGTGGCCAAGGAAACCCGTCCAGACGCCATGGTCTGCACGGGCCGGTCGGACTATCCCAACCAGGTCAATAACGTCCTCTGCTTCCCCTTCATCTTCCGTGGTGCGCTTGATGTGCATGCGACGACGATCAACGAGGAAATGAAGCTGGCGGCTGTACGGGCCATCGCCAAGCTGGCGCATGAGCCGGGGCTGGAAGTGTCACCCTCGGGCGCGCCGGCGGTCTATGGACCGGAGCACATCATTCCCAATCCGTTCGACCAGCGGCTTATCCTCAGGATTGCGCCGGCCGTGGCGCGCGCCGCGATGGAATCGGGCGTGGCCAAGAAGCCGATCCTCGACTGGGACGCCTATCTCGACAGTCTCAACCGCTTCGTGTTCCGCTCGGGCCTGGTGATGAAGCCGATCATCGACCGGGCGCAAGGGCAGGGCAAGCGCATTGCCTTTGCCGACGGCGAGGACGAGCGCGTGCTGCGCGCGGCGCAGGTGCTGCTCGAGGAAGGCATTGCCCGCCCCATCCTCATCGGCCGTCCGGCCGTTCTCGAGGCGCGCATCGAGCGCTTTGGGCTGTCCATCCAGCCGGGACGAGACTTCGAGGTGATCAACCCCGAGGACGACCCCCGCTACCGTGACTATGTGAGCCTGTTCCATTCGCTGGTGGGCCGCAACGGCGTGACGCCGGATACCGCACGCACCATTGTGCGCACCAATACGACGGTGATCGGCGCGCTGGCCGTGAAACGCGGCGAGGCGGATGCGCTGCTGTGCGGCCTCCAGGGCCGCTACATCAAGCATGTTCGTGACATCCGCTCGATCATCGGCCTGCAGCCGGGGGTTACCGAAGCCTCGGCGCTCTCCATGCTGATCATGCCGCGTGGGGCGTTCTTCCTGACCGACACCTATGTCAATCAGAATCCGAGCGCCGACGAGATCGTGTCGATCACGCTGCAGGCGCGCGATCATCTCCAGCGCTTCAACATCGAGGCGAAAGCGGCGTTGCTGAGCTATTCGAACTTCGGTTCGCGTGACGGCGACAGCGCCTACAAGATGCGGGAGGCCTATGCCAAGCTCAAGGCCATTGCACCCGATCTCATCGTCGAGGGCGAAATGCAGGGTGACCTGGCGCTCAACGAGGCCCTGCGCGAACGCTATATTCCCGACACCGTGCTCAAGGGCGAGGCCAATCTTCTTGTCTTCCCCGACCTCGATGCGGCCAATCTCTCCATGACGCTGCTCAAGGAAATGAACAACGGCCTTGCCGTCGGCCCCATCCTGATGGGCGTTCAGGCGCCGGCGCATATCCTCGCGCCGTCCGTGACCAGCCGTGGCATCGTCAACATGGCGGCGATCGCGGCCAATGAGGCACTGGGCGCGGTCAAGTGATCGTGCTTCGGCGCAATCCTCAACCCGCCATTAATTCCTTGTCAGGCATGGTCGGACATCTGCAATTGGTCCGACCATGCCCACCCGTCTCAAACGTCCTGCATTCTGGCGTCCCCTGGCCCTTACGGTAACCCTGTTGGGATTCCAGGCCTATTTGGGCTTCTCTGCCATTTCGGGCCAGTTTGGGATTGCCAGCCGCGAAGAGATCCTTGCCGATATCGAGATTCTCAAGGACCGCAGTGCGGCCCTCCAGGTCGAGATCGACGCCTACCGGCACCGCGCCTCGCTTCTGAATCCGCGTCACCTCGACCCCGATATCGTGGTCGAGCGTGCCCGCGCCATGCTTAACATGGCTCATGCCGACGACGTGCTGGTCATGGTGAATCCAGAAAACGGTAAACCAATTTCCGGTCAATTCGAAGAATTAATCGACAATCAGTTAATCTCTATTATCGAAGCAGATTCAACGCTCTAATAGGGTATTTTGGACGCGGCCTAGGCAATGTTATTGCTCGCGCGCTTGCAGTATCATGCGCAAAGTGGCCTGATGGCCCGGCGGCAAATCCCCGACCCAAGCGGAGTGTAGAATGGCGCGCAAGGCGACGGCCACCAAGGCCAAGACGCAGGCCAACGTCCCCCAGTTCACCCATGAGCAGGACCTGGAAGCATTCCGCGAGATGCTGCTGATCCGCCGCTTCGAGGAAAAGGCCGGCCAGATGTATGGCATGGGCCTGATCGGCGGTTTCTGCCATCTCTATATCGGCCAGGAAGCGGTTGTTACCGGCATCACCATGGCCTCGGAGAAGGGCAAGGATTCCCAGATCACCGGTTATCGCGACCACGGCCATATGCTGGTCATGGGCCTCGACCCCAAGGGCGTGATGGCCGAG
>CAMLKN010000279.1 GCA_946480655.1 uncultured Devosia sp.
ATCGAGCGCATGCTGGCCCATCCCACCGGGATGATCGGCCTGCCGCTGCGCCTGCTCGCGCGCGAGGTCTATACGCGCATCGTCGAGCGGGTCGGGGAGCAGGCGGTGGCCCTGGTCACCGGCGAAGAGCGCATCGTTCCGCCAAAGCCGCGCTACTGGGTGGCGACGGTGGAAGCCATGCCCATGGACATCCATGTCGATTGCGTGGCGGTGGACGAAATCCAGACCGCCGTGGACTTCGATCGCGGCCATGTCTTCACCGACCGCATCCTCAAAGCCCGCGGCCTTCAGGAAACCCTGCTGCTCGGGTCCGCCACCATGGCGGGGGTGGTGCGGAAACTCATCCCCCATGCCGAGATCATCGACCGGCCGCGCTTTTCCCAGCTCACCTATTCGGGCTCCAAGAAGATTTCGCGGCAGCCGGCGCGCTCGGCCATCGTCGCCTTCTCGGCCCGCCAGGTCTATGCCATTGCCGAGCTGATCAGGCGCGAGCGGGGCGGCGCCGCCGTGGTGATGGGGGCGCTGTCGCCACGCACCCGCAATGCCCAGGTCGCGCTCTATCAGAACGGCGACGTGGATTTCCTCGTCGCCACCGATGCGATCGGCATGGGGCTCAATCTCGACATCCACCACGTCGCCTTTGCCGACGACACCAAGTTCGACGGCCACCAGAGCCGGCCGCTGACCCCGTCCGAACTCGGCCAGATCGCCGGCCGCGCCGGCCGGCATCGGCACAATGGCACCTTTGGCGTCACTGGCGGCACCGAAGGGTTCGACGGGGAACTGGTCGTCCAGCTCGAGACCCACGACTTCGAGCCCATCCGCCAGGTGCAATGGCGCAATTCCAGCCTCGATTTCGGCTCCGTTGACGCCCTGCGGAACTCCCTCGACATGGTGCCGCAGGACCGGACGCTGACCCGCGTCCCCACCGCCACCGACCAGCACGCGCTCGAATTCCTCATGCGAAATGAAGCCGGCGCCTTGGCCCGCGGCCATGATGCGGTCAAACTGCTCTGGGAATGCTGCCAGATTCCTGACTATCAGGGCATTTCACCGGCGGCTCACGGCGAGATCGTCACACGTATTTATTCGGATTTGAGACGAATTGGATCGGTCAAGGCAGACTGGATTGCCGAGCAGGTCCGCTTTTGCGACAATGCGGAGGGTGACATTGACACGCTCAGTAACCGGATCAAGCAGATCCGAACCTGGACCTTTGTCGCCAATCGCAAAAACTGGCTTGAAGACCCTACCTATTGGCGCGAAAAGACGCGAGACATTGAAGACCGCCTGAGTGACGCCCTGCATGAGCGTCTCACTCAGCGATTCGTCGACCGGCGCACCAGCGTCCTGCTCCGCCACCTGAAAGACAAACGTATGGTATCTCCCGAAATTAACAGCCAAGGCGAAGTGCGGCTGGAAGGTCACCTGATCGGTACGCTCGAAGGCTTCCGCTTCACCCTGGCGCGCAATGATGGCGATGTGGACGCCAAGGGATTGCGTGGCGCTGCCGACTCGGTGGTCGCTCCCGAGATACACCATCGTGCCGAACGCCTGGCCGGTTCGCCAAATGAAGAATTCGTGTTGGCCACTGATGGGCGCCTGCGCTGGCGCGGCGAGATCGTTGCCGAACTGGCCGAGGGCGACAGCCTTTACCGTCCCCGCATCATCATGCTGGCCGACGAGACGCTGACCGGTCCCGACCTCGAAAAGGTGCAGGACCGCCTCTCGCTCTGGCTGCGCCATCACATCAATACCGTGCTCGAACAGGTCATGGCGCTCGAAGCGCCGGCCGATCTCGAAGGCACGGCCCGTGGCCTGGCCTATCAGCTCTTCGAGCATATCGGCCTCCTGCCGCGCGCCAATGTCGCCGACGAGGTCAAGGGGCTCGACCAGGATGTGCGCGGCAAGCTGCGCAAGCTTGGCATCAAGTTCGGCGCCTACCACATCTATCTGCCGCTTTCGCTCAAGCCCGCTCCGCGCGAACTCGCCCTGATCCTGTTTGCATTGAAGCATGGCGGCGTGCGCCAGCCTGGGGTCACCGATATTCCCCATATCGTGCTCTCGGGCCGCACCTCCTTCCTCGTCGATCCGGAAGTGGACACCCGCCTTTACGAGATTGCCGGCTTCAAGGTGGCGGGAAAGCGCGCGGTGCGCGTCGATATTCTTGAGCGCCTCGCCGACATCATCCGTCCGCTGATCGCGCTCGATGCCTCGCGTCCCTATGCCGGCGATCTGCCGGCCGGCGCTGCCGAAGGCAATGGCTTCCGCGTCACTGTGGAAATGACCAGCCTGCTCGGCTGCTCGGGCGAGGATTTTGCCTCGATCCTGACCTCGCTGGGCTATCGCCTGCGCAAGACGCCCAAGGCTCCGGCTCCGGTCGCCCCCGCCGAGGCCTCGCAGGAAACCGAGGCGCTCGAAGCCAGCCTTGAGGCCGCGCCTGCCAGCGTCGAGCCCGTGGCCGAAGCCACCTCTGGTGAAGTGGCCGAAGTCATGCCGCCCGCAGCCGAAGGCGCCGTGCCCGATGCGGCCCCTGCCGAAGCCGCGCCGGCCGAACCGGAGTTCGACGAAGTCTGGTTCCCCGGTGGCCGCCGCCACAACGACAACAACCACCGCGGCCGTCAGAACGCCCGCCGCGAGGGCGAGGCGGAGGGTCAGCAGGGTCGTCGCAACGATCGTCCGCGCCACCATGGCAAGGGGCCGCGCCGACCGGAAGGCGAGGTGCATCAGCCCCGCCCGCAGGGTGGCCGCCCCAATGGCAAGGGTCGCGACGAGGAGCGTCGGGGCCGTCCGGACAAGGCCGACCGGCCGGAGCGCAATGATCGCCGTCCGCCGCGCGAAGAGCGCAAGGTGGCCTTCGATCCCGATAGCCCCTTTGCCAAGCTCGCCGCCCTGCGCGGCAAGACCGAGTAATTGCCCGGGCCGGTCGAAACGCCGCTCCGCAAGGAGCGGCTCGACCGGTTCCTGTTCTTCTCGCGCGCGGTCAAGTCCCGCACCCTGGCGCAGAAAATCATCGAAAGCGGCGCCATCCGCGTCAATTCCGAGAAGACCGAACGCACCGATTTCAAGGTCGGCGCGGGCGATGTGCTGACCATGGCGCTACACAACCGGATCGTGGTCTGGCGTATCCTCGACTGCGGCTCGCGCCGCGGTCCGGCCAGCGAGGCACAGGGGCTCTACGAGGATATCTCGCCGCCTCCGGTGCCGCGGGCCGAACTGTCGCCCTATGATGCGGCCATTGCCGAGCGGCCGGTGGGCGCGGGCCGCCCGACCAAGAAGGAGCGGCGCGAGACCGATCGGCTGCGCGGGTCCGAGGACGAAGACTAGGCGCCGAACCCCCACCCTTGATCCCTCCCCACAAGGGGGAGGGAGACGATGAACGCGGACCTCTTGGTCCTTCGCCTCCCTCCCCTTGATGGGGAGGGAATGAGGGTGGGGTGA
>CAMLKN010000280.1 GCA_946480655.1 uncultured Devosia sp.
TGCCGAAGATCAGGTCCATCAGCGTGCGCTGGCGCTGCGGCTCCTGATAAGTGGGCTGCTGCCCTTCGATCACCTGCGCCGGCGGAACGATTTGCTGCTGACCGGTGGGGGCGCTGGGCACCCAGACCTGCTGGCCAGTGGCCGGGTCGACAATCAGCGTCATCGGCAGGCCGGTTTCCGGATCGATGGGCGCGGAGCCCACCCCCGTGGTCTGCTGCTGCAGCGGGAAGCCGGTGACCGGGTCGATGGCCTGGCCATTGGCGTCGTATTGTACCGTGGTGGCCTGCCCGGTTGTGTCGAGCGGCAGCCCCGTTGCCGGGTCGATGGGAAGGCCAGTCGCCGGGTCGTAATAGGTGCCAGTCGCCGGGTCATAGTTGAGCCCGGTGGCGGGATCGTATTGCAGGCCCACGGGCAGGCCGGTGGCGGGATCGACCATCGTGCCGGTCTGGATCGGCGGATTGGCCGTCTGGGCGCCGATCGGGGCCAGTCCTTCGATGGGCAGGCCAGTGGCCGGGTCGATGGCGATCACCTGTCCAGTGGCGGGGTCGACCGTGGTCTGGACCGGCTGGCCGGTGCCGCCATCCACATATTGAATCTGCGGCTGCCCGGTGGCCGGGTCGATCACCGGCAGGCCGGTATTGGGATCGATCAATTGCTGGGCAATGAGCTGGCCGGCATAGGAGCCTCCGGGAATCGGCGCCGGCGAGCGGCCCGCATGGGCCTTGGTCATGAACTCGGACCAGATATTGGCCGGAACATTGCCGCCCGACAGCGTGGTCTTGGTGTCATTGTCATTGCCCAGCCATACGCCGGTAACCATCGAGGACGTGTAACCCACGAACAGGGCGTCACGGGCATTCTGGCTGGTGCCGGTCTTGCCGGCAAAGTCCCAGCCGCCCAGATTGGCGCCCCGGCCGGTGCCCACTTCCACAGCCGTCTTGAGCATGTCGTTCATCTGCGCCAGCACGGTCGGGTCGACCACGCGGCCCGGCCCGGCCGTCGAGGCCTCGAACAGCACATTGCCATCGACATCGGTGATCTTGGTGATGACATTGGGGATGACGCCATTGCCGCCATTGGCGAAGGGGGCATAGGCGCTGGTCAATTCGAGCAGGTTCACTTCCTGCGTCCCCAGGGCGATCGAGGGCACAGGGGTGAGCTGGGAGGAAATGCCCATGCGCATCGCCACTTCGACAACCTTTTCGGGGGTCACGTCGATGGCAAGGCGCCCGGCAATGGTGTTGAGCGAATAGGCAAGGCCCTGGCGCAGTGTCACCGTGCCGGCATATTTGCCGGTGGCGTTGCGCGGGCTCCAGCCATTGTATTCGAACTGGGCGTCCTCGGCCAAGGTGTCGGGCGTATAGCCCTTTTCCATGGCGGCCATATAGACGAAGGGCTTGAAGGTCGAACCAGGCTGGCGCTTGGCCGTCACCGCGCGGTTATACTGGCTGGCCTGGTAGTCGACGCCGCCCACCATGGCGCGGACTGTGCCATCGACATCCATGGCCACCAGCGCGCCCTGGGTGAAGCCGCGCTTCGGTCCCTCATTGGCCACGGCCTCCTTGACGATGAACTCGGCGTCCTTCTGCATCTTGTAGTCGATGGTGGTCTGCACCACGACGTCCGATTTGATCTCGCCGATATAGGCGGTCATCAGGCTCTCGACCCAGTCGGCAACATAGGACTCCGAACCTGCCACCACGGTGCGGATGGTCTGGTTGGGATCGATGCGTGCCGCTTCCGCTTCCTCGGCGGTGATATAGCCTTCGCGCGCCATCAGGTTGAGCACGATCTGCTGGCGTTCCTTGGCCACATCCGGATTGGACTTGGGATTGTAGGCCGAGGGCGCGGGCAGCAGGCCGACCAGCATGGCCGCCTGGCCCAGCGACAGGTTGCGCGCCGACACACCGAAATAGGTCTGTGCCGCGGCCTCGATGCCATAGGCACCCTGGCCGAAATAGACGCGGTTCATATAGAGCTCGAGGATTTCTTCCTTGGTGAAGTTCTGCTCGAGCCAGACGGCAAGGATGGCTTCCTGCACCTTGCGACCGAGCGTCTGGTCGGGAGTGAGGAAGAGGTTCTTGGCCACCTGCTGGGTCAGCGTGGACGCGCCGCGCGTGACTTCGCGCGCCTGCACAGATTCCACCGCAACCGAAATGAGGCCGATCGGGTCGACGCCGAAATGGCTCATGAAGCGCCGGTCTTCCGAGGCGATGAAAGCCGCGGGCACATAATGGGGCAGCTCACGGAAGGTGATGGCCTCGCCGCCGGTCTGGCCGCGATTGGAGATGAGGCTCCCATCGGCCGCCAGAATGCGGATATTGGGGGGACGCTCGGGAATGGCCCAGGTATTGGAGGCCGGCAACTGGGCGCCGTAATAGACGATGACGCCAATGACCGCGAGCCCGCCCCAGAGGCAGGCCACAAAGCCCCACCAGAGCAGGCCCATGAGAAAGCCGCCGGAGCGCTTCTTGCGGCGTGGACGGGATGGTTCGGCCTTGCCCTTGCGCGGTGGCTTCTGCGCCTTGGGCGGCTTGCCGCCGCCACGACCGCCGCCGTCGGGGCGCACTTCATCCACCGAGAAGGCCATGGATTGACCCAGTGTCGGTTCGACCCGCTGCCCCTTGGCCGCTGCCGGGCGTGCCTGTGGCTTGTTCTGGCCGCCCTTGGGGGCGCCAACGCGGTCATCGGCCGATATGCGAAAATCCATCAGGCAAACCTAAAGAAGAGAAGGATCCGAGCTGCTTCTACCCTGTTCGCCTCTCGAGGGAAACAAATGGTAAGCGAGAGGTTAAGATTGTCGCGGTCAATACGGGGCCCGCGCCAAGGGCTTGCAGCTCATGACCCTAGCTTCTCCGCGCGAAATGTGGCCGGTTTATGGGACACGCTCACTCTCTGCCGGCAGTGTGACCCTCCGATCACAGGCCTTGGCCCGGTCACAATAGAAAGCAATCACCACAGCATGCGAAGTCTGGTTCCGCTTCTCGCCACCCTTGCCCTTGCCCTGCCGCCGGCTCCCGCGCGGGCCGACGCCATTTCGACGGCTTTCAATGACGCCATGGCGGCCTTTGACGCAGCGAGGGCCGGGCTTCCCCCGGAACTGGCGGGCGTCGATGTCGTGGCCTATGGGCAGGCGCTGTCATCCGGGCAGTTCGCGTCTCCTCACTGGGGCGAGACGGTCACGCTCGACCTTCATGAAAGCACCGACGATGGCGGCTCCTGCGGCCGCTTTGCCGCCTATGTGCACCTGCCGCCCCGGAACGGCACGGTACGACTGACCCTCTGCCCGCAATTTTCGGAGGAGGGCACGCGGGAATTGCGGCGCCTCACGGTGCTGCATGAAATGGTGCATGTCGTGGCCGGGCCCGACGAATGCCGCGCCATGGCCTTTGCCGCCAGGATCGAGCAATTGGCGACCGGCAGCTTCACGCCGGTCGA
>CAMLKN010000281.1 GCA_946480655.1 uncultured Devosia sp.
AGATGATGATTGCCGATTTCGAGCGCATGGCGTCCGAACTCGACCAGCAGATCGAGATCGAGCACACCAAGACCGGCATTTCCGATGTCGCCCATTTTGCCTATTCGACCTTTGCCAAGGCCGCGCTCACCCGCCGCGACAACCTCCTGGCATCGGCCCATGACATGAAGAGCAAGCTCGAAGCCGCGCAGGACGCGCTGGCCGAGGCGCTCGAAGACCTGAAAAAGGTCGAACTGCTCGACCAGCGCGAACACCAGCGCGAAAAGGACGAGCAGAACAAGATCGAGCAGGAGGCCTATGACGAAGTGGCCCGCCTGCGCTATCGCCGCCAGTAAGCCTCGCGCGATCGAGCACACGAAAAGGCCCGCCGAAGCGGGCCTTTTGCATTTTGGATTTAGCGCTTAGAGGTCGGTGGCGCGCTGGGCCGGATCGTCGGCAAAGGTAGCCTCGTCATATTCCGGCTGGGCCTCGAGCTGCTCGCGGGTGAAGTCGCTGTAGATGATGAGATCACCGGCCTCATTGGCGGCAAACTCAAGATTGTCGAGCGACACGGCGACGCGCTTTTCACCGATGCCCAGGAAGCCGCCAAAGTCGATCAGCATGGCGTCGACCTGGCCGTCTTCAGTGAGCAGGATATCGCCAACCACGGCGATGTCGTCACCCTCGGGTCCGATCACGGTGGCGCCGGTGAGGTTTTCAGCCGTCAGGGCTTCACGTTCGACAGTCGCATAGCCTTCACGGGGCATCGCATTGTCAGCCGGAGCCATGGCGCCATCCGCCGGAGCGGCAGGATCAGCGGCCGGGTCGGCAGGCGCCACGGCCGGATCGGCCGGAGCAGCCGGGTCAGCGGGGGCCATTGCCGGATCGGCCGGTGCCATGGCCGGGTCGGCAGCCATGTCATCCTCCCAGACGAAATCCGGAGCGGCGGTCAGGGCATCGGCGGTGGTGGCCAGCACCCAGCGCTCGGTCTCGTCGAAGGCGATGCCATATTCGAGGGAGGCGAAATCGACGGCGACATTCTTCTCGCCAATACCGAGGAAGCCACCCACACCGATCACCACGGCATGGATTTCACCATCAACCGAAATCACGAGGTCGTTGACCGAACCGATTTCCTCGGCATCCTCGTTGAGGCTCGAATAGATGGGGGCACCCATCAGCTCGGAAACGAGGGCGTCACCTTCGCCGGCCATGTAGCCAGCCGACATGTCCCAAGGCGCGTCGCCCTCGACCACGTCCATGGCGCTGTCATCAGCCGGGGCCATGGCATCGTCGGCAGGCGCCATTTCATTGGCAGGCGCCATTTCGTTGGCGGGGGCCATCTCGTTGGCCGGCGCTTCGGTCGTGGCCGGAGTCTCAGTGGTCGTGGTCTGGGCGATCGCGGCCGTGCCCAGGACCAGGGCAAGGGCCGAGGTAGTCAGAAGCGTGCGGATCATAGTAGGCTCCAATGGTTCATCGTTGCGGTGAACAGGGCCGTACGGCGCAAAACTTGCCGGTAGCGCACCGTACGGCCCGTTGATGCCCGGTCAACGCAACCAAAGCGCGAGCCGTTCCGCAGCTTTTTTCGACAATGGGCTGGAACCAAAGAAAAAGCCGGCGGCTGAGTGCAGCGACGCCGGCCCTTTCCGCCTCCCGTTAACGGGTTATGTTATTGTCGATCGGCCCGATCTGTCTGCGGGCATGTCGGGCGATCTTTCTGCCCCCGGCGGCGCGGCATGGGGCGCGCAAGGGGGCTGACAAGCCCACCATAGCGCAAGCTTTTGGACCGGCCAGACGCCCCCGGGTTAATGAGTCAACGAAGCCTTAATCGACCAGCACGGCGCTGTCGCGGTCGTAGTCGCGCATGGCCCGGTGCGGCATGCCGCCATCCATGAATTCCGGGCCGAAAGCGACAAAACCCAGACTCTCGTAAAACCCCAGCTTGTCCGACTGGGCCGTGAGGTAGAACCGGTCCTGTCCCCCGGCCCGCGCATGGGCCATGGCGGCAAGGATCAGCCTTTTGGCGATTCCGCGCCCGCGAAACGCCTGGCGCACCGCCACCCTTCCGATCTTGGTGTGTTCGGGTAGATGGATGAGGCGCAAGGTGCCCACGACTTCGCCTTCGGCAATGGCCACGAAATGGGTCGCGGTCAGATCGTATTCGTCGTGCTCTTCCTCTTCGGGGACCTTCTGTTCCCAGACGAAAACCTCGCGCCGCAGCGCAAAGGCGGCGTTGCAGAGGAGGGAAAAGACCGGGACGGGGGTGATGATGAGATCGGACATGGCGGGAACCCTATTGTGCTTCCCGCTTTCCCGAAAGGCCTCTTTCGGCAAGCGCATGGCAGGGTCTCACACCAATGTGTTTGAACCCCGGACGCTTTTATCGTATTATGACGATGAAGGGCGAAAGGGTTCGCGCCAACCTGTCCAATTTGTAACGATTGTTCCGCGTGGCCCCCTTATATTCGCCAAACTGAAACCTATATTGTCTCCTCGTCAGTTGCCGTGCCTTCCGGACGGGGGCTGACTTTTCCGCCCGCGGAACAGCGGGGGATGCCGCAAAGGGGGTGCGTCCATGGCCCAAACCAATCTTCCGGTCCTCTCGTCCGAGGGTGGCCTCAGCCGTTATCTTCAGGAAATCCGCAAATTTCCCATGCTGGAAGCGGATGAAGAATACATGCTGGCCAAGCGCTACAAGGAACATGCGGACCCCGGCGCGGCCCAGAAGCTGATCACCAGCCACCTTCGTCTCGTGGCCAAGATTGCCATGGGCTATCGCGGCTATGGCCTGCCGATTTCGGAAGTCATTTCCGAAGGCAATGTGGGCCTGATGCATGCGGTCAAGCGCTTCGAGCCGGAAAAGGGTTTTCGCCTGGCCACCTATGCCATGTGGTGGATCCGTGCCGCCATCCAGGAATATGTGCTGCGCTCGTGGAGCCTCGTGAAGATCGGCACCACCGCCGCCCAGAAGCGCCTGTTCTTCAACCTGAGGAAGGTGAAGGGCCAGATCGCTGCGCTGGACGATGGTTCGCTGCATCCCGACCAGATCAAGCAGATCGCCACCACGCTCAACGTCACCGAAGACGACGTTGTGCAGATGAATTCGCGCCTCTCCGGCGACGCCTCGCTCAACTCGCCCATGCGAGCCGACGAAGGCTCGTCCGAATGGCAGGACTGGCTGGTCGACGACACGCCCGACCAGGAAACCACGCTGGGCGAAACCGAGGAATTCGACGAGCGCATGGCCATGCTCAACAAGGCCATGGACGTGCTCAACGAGCGCGAACGCGCCATCTTCCAGGCCCGCCGCCTGCAGGACAACCCGGCCACGCTCGAAGAACTGGCCCAGCAATACGACGTCAGCCGCGAACGCATCCGCCAGATCGAAGTGCGGGCGTTTGAAAAGGT
>CAMLKN010000282.1 GCA_946480655.1 uncultured Devosia sp.
GTGGTCTTGGTCACCGCCGCCACGACAGCCGCCGAAACCTTGTCGATTTCCTCGTCGGTCAGCGTGCGGTCCTTGGGCTGCAGGGTGACCTCGATGGCGACCGACTTCTTGCCCTCGCCGACATGGGCGCCCTCGAAGACGTCGAAAATGCCAACGTCCTTGATGAGGCCCTTGTCGGCCCCGCGGGCGGCCTTGAGGATGGAGGACGCCGAAACGCCGCGATCCATGACGAAGGCGAAATCGCGCGACACGGGCTGGAACTGCGATAGCTCGATGGCCGGCTTGGTGCGGGTGGCCTTCTTGCGCGGCTCGGGCAGGGCATCGAGATCGATCTCGAAAGCGGCGACGGGGCCGTCAATGTCGAGTTCGGCGGCCAAGGCCGGATGCAATTCCCCGAACCAACCGAGGGTAATCTTGGGCCCGAGCGCCACGCGACCGCCGCGGCCTGGATGGCTCCAGTCAGCCGGTTCGGGCACGACCTGCACCTTTTCGATATCGACACCCAGCGCGTCGAGAACGGCGGCGAGATCGGCCTTGGCGTCCCACACCGTCACGGCTTCAGCCTTGCCCGACCAGTGGCGGCCGGCGCCGTTGAGCGTGGCCGTGCCGGTGCGGACGCCCGAGGCATAGGTGTGCTGGCCCTCAGGCTGGTCCGACAGGAAGATCTGCCCGACCTCGAACAGCGCCACGTCGGCAAAGCCGCGATTGGCATTGCGGCGGGCGCCGGCAATCAGGCCCGGCAGCAGCGAGGGACGCATGTCGGTCATGTCCGAGGCGATGGCATTGGCCAATTGCCGGTCTTCGGTGCCGCCGCCGAAGCGGGTGGCGTCGTCATGGCTGATGAAGCTCCAGGTGACGGCCTCGTCGAGACCGCGGGCCGCCAGTGCCCGGCGGGCGATGCGGCGGCGGTTCTGGATGGTGGTCAGCATCAGCGGGGCGACATGGTTGAGGCGCGGCAACGGCTCCTTGGGTACATTGTCGACGCCCACCATGCGCATGACCTCTTCCACCAGGTCCGCCTTCTGGGTCACGTCAGGGCGCCAGCTGGGCACCCTGACCTGCCGGACCGGGCCGGTGCCCTCCATGGCAAAGCCAAGCCGGGAGAGAATGATGGCAATGCGGTCTGCGGAAACCTCGAGCCCCGTCAGGCGCTTGACCTCGGAGAGCGGGAATTCGACCACCGTGGCGGGGAAGACGTCTTCGCCCGAAATGGCCGGCTCCATGGCCTCGCCACCGCACAATTCGAGCACGAGGCGCGTCGCCAGTTCCATGCCCGGTTCGGTCAGGGCCGGATCGACAGAGCGTTCAAGGCGATAGCGCGCGTCGGAGACAATACCGGTTTTGCGGCCGGACTGGGCGATGAGATCGGGGTCCCAGCTCGCGCATTCCATGAAGACATTGGTGGTCTCGTCGGTCACGCCCGAGCGGATGCCGCCCATGATGCCGCCGAGGCAGAGCGGACCCTTGTCATCGGCGATGACGGTCATGGTGTCGTCGAGCGTATAGATCTTGTTGTCCAGCGCATCGAAGTCTTCGTTGCGCGCATTGCGCAGCACCATCTGCCCTTCGACCTTGTCGGCGTCATAGGCATGAAGGGGCCGGCCCCAGCCCAATGAGACCAGATTGGTGATGTCGACGACGGTATTGATCGGTCGCAAACCGACCGCACGCAGGCGTTGCTGCAGCCAGGCGGGGGAGGGACCGTTTTTGATGCCCTTCAGATAGCGCCCCGCGAATTTGCGGATGGCTTTGGGCTCGTCCGCCGAAAACTGGTGCGGCAGGGGGGCAATCGGGCTCTTGCCGGTGGAAGGCACCGGCGAGAAATCGGTCTTTTTCAGCGTGCCGAGGCCAAAGGCGGCGAGATCGCGCGCCACGCCATAGACGCCGGTCGCGTCGCCGCGATTGGGGGTGATGGAAATGTCGAAGACCACGCCATTGATGCCGGCATAGTCGACATATTTCACCCCGATGGGCGCGTCGGCGGGCAGCTCGATAATGCCGTCATGGTCCTCGGACAATTCCAGCTCGGCATTGGAGCAGAGCATGCCGTTCGAGACCTGGCCGCGGATATTGCCCTTGCCGATGGTCATGTCCTTGCCCGGAATATAGGTGCCGGGGAAGGCGAAGACGGATTTCAATCCGGTGCGGGCATTGGGGGCGCCGCAGACGACGTCGATGAGTTCGCCGGTGCCCGCGTCCACCTTGCAGACGCGCAGCTTGTCGGCATTGGGATGCTGTTCGGCCGAGACCACATGGGCGGTGACAAAGGCTTCGAGCGCCTTGCCCTGGCTTTCAATGCCTTCCACCTCGAGGCCGATCATGGTCAGGGCCTTGCCGATTTCCTCGGCCGAGGCGGTGGTTTCAAGGTGTTCCTTGAGCCAGTCGAGCGTGAATTTCATCTTTTTGGGCCTTTAGCGGAAGTCACTCTTGCTGCCGGTAATGGGCGGCAAAGCGGAGGAAAGTTTCAAAAGTTCGACGAGCACATTGGCAAAGCCGCGGGCGTCGTCGATCGCCTTATGGGTGTGGGGCACATGGCCATAAAATTCGGCCGGCAGCTTGCTCATGCCCCAATCGAGATAGGGCGCGCCACGAAGTGCCCCGGCCATGGTGTAAAGGCAGATGCCGCCACCACGAAAAATCTGGCGGCCCTTGAAGGGACCGGAGAGGGCGCGGGTACCGGCATATTCGTCCAGATAATGGTCCATCCAGAGACCATCGAAGATCATCGGCGCGGCCACGAAGACTTTTGGGCCGGGGAGGCTCTCCACCCAGTCGGCAAAGCGCGGCATGACCACGGCCGGATCTTCGGCATTTGTCGTCGCTGCCGCCCAAGCTTCGGGCTGGGTCGCCCACCAGGCCATGGTCGTCTCGTTGGTGGTGCGATCGGCCCGCGGCGTCAGCACCGCCTCGAACTCACCATGGCGCGTGCCATCGGCCTCGACGGCCACCGAGGCAAAGCTCAGCATGGAATTGTGCAGCGGGGTCGGCCCGTCGCTCTCGATATCGGTGACGATGAAGATCGGGCGCGCAACCTTGGCATAAAGGTCCCGTCCGGCGGGCAGCACCGTCACCAGCCGGAAGGTTTCGCAGACAATCTCCATGTCGGGCGAAAAACCGCCATTGCGGGCAAAATAGGCTTCATGCCCCGCGCGCCATTCGGCATAGGGGCCTTCGCCTTCAAGATCGGTGAAAGAGGGGTCGATATCGTCGAAGCGTTTTGTTTCGACCGAGGTGGTTTCGATGACGCAGGCCTCTTCGCCTGCACCATTGAGCACCACGTCGCGGCGGCCGACTTCCGGCATGGGCTCTTTGGCTCCGATATCGCGTAGCGCACCGCAGGTGGCCGTCTTCTTGCCCGCCAGCACCAGCGCGAGCAGAC
>CAMLKN010000283.1 GCA_946480655.1 uncultured Devosia sp.
TCCGGCGTCCGCCTCTCATTCCTCTCCCCCTCGGGGAGAGGGTGGATCGGGCGAAGCCCGAGACGGGTGAGGGGGATTGCTTCCAGCGGCTCAGGCGCTATTGAACGACCATGCCCCGGCGCAAGAAAACCTTCTGGCGATACATTCGCATCCCACTCGGCATCCTTGCCGTGCTGCTGGCAATTCCATTGCTGCTGACGCCGCTCTATCTCATCGTCCAGCCGGTCTCGGTGCCGATGTTGACGCGGATGCTGACCGGTCAGGCAGTCACGCGGGAATGGCGCGCCATCGACGACATTTCCGATCGGCTCAAGGCGTCGATCATCTTGTCGGAAGACGGGCAGTTCTGCCGTCATTGGGGCGTCGATGTCGGTGCCCTCAAGGACGAGGTCGAAAATTACCTGGCCGGCCGCGAGGCGCGCGGGGCCTCGACCCTCACCATGCAGCTGGCGCGCAATCTTTTTCTCTGGAACGGGCAAAGCGCGGTCCGCAAGGCGCTCGAAGTGCCCCTGGCCTTCTATATCGACCTCGTCCTGCCCAAGCGGCGGATCATGGAAATCTACCTCAACATCGCCGAATGGGGGCCGGAGGGGGAGTTCGGCGTCGCGGCCGGGGCGCTCCGCGCCTTCGGGCGCGAGCCGCAGAACCTTGATTGGCAGACGGCGAGCCTGCTCGCCGTCACCCTGCCCAATCCCATCCTGCGCAATCCGGCCCGGCCCAGCGCCGGCCTGTTGCGGGTCGCGGGGGTCGTCGAGGACCGCGCCCGTCAATATGGCGAGCGGGCCAATTGCGTGGGTGCCAACGGGCAATTGGCGCTCTAGAAAGGATTGGACGGAATTCCAAGCAAGAATCCCCTAGCCAATCCTTTCGTTCTCCTCTATAGACCCCACCAATCCTGACAGAGACGTGTCTCTGGCCGCTTTCGGCGGCGCAACGATTTTGATTTTCGGAGTACCGACCATGGCAGTGCCAAAACGCAAGACCTCGCCGATGAAGCGCGGTTTCCGTCGCTCGGCCGACGCGATTGCCAACCCGACCTATGTCGAAGACAAGGATTCGGGCGAGCTGCGCCGTCCGCATCACGTTGATCTCAAGACCGGCATGTATCGCGGTCGCCAGATTCTCGCGGCAAAGAAGTAAGCCGAAAGGCGAGCGGGCGCTGATGCGCTTTATCTGATATTCGAGCGGCCGGCCCCCAAAAAGGGTCGGCCGTTTTGTTTTTCCCGCCGCCAAGTGAAGCGGCCAAACCGGAGCAGGGGCACTATGAGCACGCGCGTCGAATCGGACACCATGGGTCAGATCGAGGTTCCGAACGATAAGTATTACGGCGCGCAGACCGCCCGGAGCCTGATGAATTTCGATATCGGCGGGGAAAAGATGCCCACCGAAATCATCACCGCCTTCGGCATTCTCAAGAAGGCTGCGGCCCTGGCCAATCACAAGCTCGGCCTCATGGACGAAAAGACGCGTGACCTCGTGGTCGCCGCCGCCGACGAGGTGATTTCGGGCAAGCTCGCCGATCATTTCCCGCTGGTGGTCTGGCAGACCGGCTCGGGCACGCAGTCCAACATGAATGTCAACGAGGTCATCTCCAACCGCGCCATCGAAATGGCGGGCGGGGTGATGGGGTCGAAGAAGCCCGTCCACCCCAATGACCACGTCAATATGAGCCAGAGCTCCAACGACACCTATCCCACCGCCATGCATATCGCGGCGGTCGAGGCGGTGGAGGGCTATCTCTACGAGCGCGTCGAATTGCTGCGCAACACGCTGGCCGCAAAGTCCGAGGCCTTCATGGATGTGGTCAAGATCGGCCGCACGCACTTGCAGGATGCGACCCCGCTGACCCTGGGCCAGGAGATCTCCGGCTGGGTGGCGCAGATCGACTATGCGCTCGACGCCATCAAGAAGACCATGCCGCAATTGAAGGAACTGGCCCTGGGCGGCACCGCCGTCGGCACCGGCCTCAATGCCCATCCCGACTATGCCGTGGCTGTCGCCAAGGAAATCGCCGCGCTGACCGGCCGCGATTTCGTCACTGGCCCCAACAAGTTCGCGCTGCTGGCCGGGCACGACGCCTTTGTCGGCACCTCGGGCGCGCTGAAGCAACTGGCCGTGGCCTTCATGAAGATCGCCAATGACGTGCGCTGGCTGGCCTCCGGCCCGCGTTCGGGCCTCGGGGAAATCACCATTCCGGAAAACGAGCCGGGTTCGTCCATCATGCCGGGCAAGGTCAACCCGACCCAGTCCGAAGCGATGACCATGGTCGTGGCCCAGGTCATGGGCAATGACGCGGCCATCGGCTTTGCCGCAAGCCAGGGCAATTTTGAGCTCAATGTCTTCAAGCCTGTCATCGCCTACAATTTCCTGCAGTCGGTGCGGCTGCTCGCCGATGCCGCCAAGTCGTTCAACGACAATTGCGCCATTGGGATCGAGCCTGACCACAAGCGCATCAAGCAGCTGGTCGACCAGTCGCTGATGCTGGTGACCGCGCTCAACCGCAAGATCGGCTACGACAACGCCGCCAAGATCGCCAAGACCGCCCACAAGAACGGCTCGACGCTGAAGGAAACCGCCATCGAACTGGGCCTCCTCACAGCCGAGGAGTTCGACGCCGAAGTGAAGCCCGAGCAGATGGTGGGGCCGCTGAAGCTGAAGAGGTAAGCGTACCTCGGCCCCAGCGCCTCCCTCCCCTTGAGGGGGAGGGAATGAGGGTGGGGTGGAGCCGCGTGCGGGGTATTCTAGCGAATATCACCCCACCCCAGCTTTGCTAAGGCCCTCCGGGCCAAGCACCGCTGCCCTCCCCCTCAAGGGAGGGAGCGAAGGACCAAACTCTCGCCCCGCCATTCGAGCGTAGCTCTCATGGCCTCCTTCCCTCGAACCTCGCCACTGGCGAGGTTCGCCCTTTGGGACGTTCAGGAGCCTCTGATCGCGGCCTCGATTTTCGCCACGTCGATCTTCTTCATCTCCATCATGGCATCAAAGGCGCGCTTGGCCGTCTCGCCGCCCTCCTGCATGGCGTCCGACAGCGCCCGCGGGGTGATCTGCCAGCTGACGCCCCATTTGTCCTTGCACCAGCCGCACATGCTTTCCTCGCCGCCATTGCCGACAATGGCGTTCCAGTAGCGGTCGGTTTCTGCCTGGTCTTCGGTGGCCACCTGCATGGAAAAGGCTTCCGTGTGCTTGAAGGCCGGCCCGCCATTGAGCCCGATGCAGGGAATGCCCATCACCGTGAAATCCACCGTCAGCACCGCCCCGGCCTTGGTGGACGGGTTGTCGCTGGGCGCCCGGTGCACGGCGAGGACCTTGGTGTCGGGAAAGGTCTGGGCGTAGAAATTGGC
>CAMLKN010000284.1 GCA_946480655.1 uncultured Devosia sp.
AGTCCGCACTCCCCTCTTCAGGCGGGAAATAGTCCACGTCCCCGGCGACAAGCTTGCCGTCTTCGAGGGTGAAGTGGATGACCGCTTCGCCACCCGTCGGGCAGCAATTGCCATCCATGTCTTTCCAAAGGGCAGTGCGGGCGCGCATATCGCCCCAGCCATAGTCGCCAAAGCTGTAGTCGACGCCCTTCCAGATGCCGAGGCCCTCGGGCAGCTTTCCCTCCACGGTCCAGCTGTCCATGTCGACGGCGCGCCAGGCACCTTCATCGGGGAGGTATTCGAATAGCAGGTCGGCATTGAAGGCGCCGGTTCCGGCGGTAATGCCGGGCACATGGAACAGGGTCTGCTCGGCCTCGGAGAGGCGGGGCATCCGGTACCAGACGCCGTCCGAATTGGTGGTCAGCACCTGCCAGGCGCCATCTTTCTCCTCGAGCACCACGACGGTGGCGGCCACGCCATCATATTCGTCGACGCCGCTCTGCACCTGCCAGGCCAGGCGCGGCGCGTCATAGGGTGCGACAAAGCCGGCGGAGGAGACGGTGCAGTCCTTGAGCGTGTCGCCGAGGCAGGTGTCGCCAATGGCCTTGACCGAAACCTGGGCCAGGGCCGGCGTGGCGAGGAGGGCGGCAAGAGGGAGAAGTCGGGCAATCGAGTGCAGCATGATGTCCTCCGGATCGGAGCCCATACTGCCTTGCCGCCCGCTTCCTGTCAGCCCTCGCGATGGATGATGAAGGGGCCGATGGCCTGGGTCGTGGCCATGAGCTGGATCTTGTTGATGTTGACATGTTCGGGCAGGGACGTCGCCCAGAAAATGCTCTCTGCAATGTCCTCGGCATTCATCGCCTTGGTCCCGGCATAGACATTGCCGGCTTTCTCCTCGTCGCCCTTGAAGCGGACGACCGAAAACTCGGTTTCGGTGAGGCCCGGCTCGATATCGGTGACGCGGACATTCTTGCCCTGCAGGTCCGAGCGGATGGCCAGGGCGAAGTGTTTCACGAAAGCCTTCGAAGCCGCATAGACCGAGCCGCCGGGATAGGCGAATTCCCCAGCCACCGAGCCCAGCGTCACCACATGGCCACCGCCGCGGGCGATGAGCCCCGGCAGCAGCAGGCGCACGGTATAGACCAGGCCCTTGATATTGGTGTCGATCATGGTTTCCCAATCATCGAGGTCGGTCTCGGCGGCTGGTTGCAGGCCGAGGGCGAGGCCGGCATTGGCCAGCACGATGTTGATCTTGTCGAACGGAGCTGGAATGGCGGCAATGGCTGCCTGCATGGCTTTGCGGTCGCGCACGTCGAGCGGAATGATGTGGCACTTGTCGTGGCCCAGCTCGTCGCGCAGCGCCAGGAGCCGGTCCTCGCGCCGGCCCGTGGCGATCACCTTGCCGCCGGCTGCGACGTAGCGCCGGGCGGCGGCGGCGCCGAAGCCGGAGGTGGCGCCGGTGATGAAAACGACAAAGCGGCTGGGATCGAGCAGCGGATACATGGCAAATCCAATGGGAGGGTCAGGCCGGTGCAGGGTGGACCGGCGGAGCCGGCATCGTCAACCGCTCCCGAGCCTTTGATTGGCCGCGGGGGGCAAAGCTTGCCAACCTTACGAAGTCCTAACGTGTGCCGTGTGGCCGAACGTATTATGTTCGCCGCACTCAGGATTTTTGCAGGAACGCCTTGTTTTGAAAACACTCGCGAAGTGGCTTGTCACCCTTGTTCTGGTGGGCGGCGCCGGAGCGGCAGCATGGTGGTATTTCCTGGCGCCCAGCCAGGCGAGCACCACGCCCGATACGGTCAGCGTGACCCGCGGCGACATCGAAACCACCGTCCTGGCCTCGGGCGTGCTGGAAGCCAGCGCGCTGGTCAGCGTGGGCGCCGAAGTCTCGGGCAGCATCAAGGCGGTGCATGTCGCGCTGGGCCAGTCCGTCAAGGCGGGTGATCTCATTGCCGAGATCGATAGTCTCAACCAGGAGAATGCCGTCAAGTCGGCCGAAGCGGCGCTGGCTGGCATCGAGGCGCAGAAGCGCAACCAGGAAGCGAGCCTGGCCGCGGCCGAAACCAGTCTGGCACGCCAGCAGCAGTTGAGTGCCAATAGCCTCGTCTCGCAGACGGCGCTGGAAACCGCCCAGGCGGCGGTCGACCAGGCGAAGGCGCAGATCGCGCAGCTCGAAGCCCAGATCGCCCAGGCAAGGCTCACTGTCGAATCGGCCGAACTCGACCTGGCCCGCACCCGGATCGTGGCACCGGCCGACGGCACAGTCGTCGCGCTCCTCGTGGAAGCGGGCCAGACGCTCAATGCCAATTCCGCGACACCCACCATCGCCAAGATCGCCAATCTCGATACGATGGTGATCAAGGCCGAGATTTCCGAGGCCGACGTGGTCAAGGTCGCGCCGGGACAGAAGGTTTATTTCACCATCCTGGGCGAGCCGGATACGCGCATCGAAGCCACCCTGCGCGAGATCGAGCCGGCGCCGACCTCGATTGCCGAGGAGAGCACCACGTCTGGCAGTGCCGTCTACTATAACGGCCTCTTCGACGTGCCGAACCCCGATCACCGGCTGCGCATTTCGATGACGGCTTCGGTGACGATCATTCTCGATGAAGCACGCAATGTGCTAACCCTGCCCTCGAGCCTGGTCGCGCAGCGTGGCCCGGACGGCGGTGCCATGGTCATGGTCTATGACCCCAATACCGAGGAAACCCGACCGGCGCGGGTCGAGGTGGGCCTCAACAACAATATCAGCGCCGAGATCGTCTCTGGCCTCGATGAAGGCGACCAGGTTGTCAATGCCACCGGTGCACGCCTCACCACCGGGACAGGTCCCGGGGCGGGCGGCATGCGCATGGGTGGTCCGGGTGGCATGATGATGATGCGCGGCGGTGGCGGCTGATGAACCGCCCCTTCAGCCCCAGCGAGGGCGCCTCGGCGCAGAGCATTGCCGCAGGCGAGCAGCCGATCATCGCCATTTCGGGCCTCGTGCGGCGCTTCCAGACCGGAGGCGAGGCCGTAGCCGTGCTCAAGGGCGTGGACCTCGATATCCATCGCGGCGAGATGGTGGCCATCATGGGCCAGTCCGGCTCGGGCAAGTCGACGCTGATGAACATCCTCGGATGTCTCGACCGCGCCACCGAAGGCAGCTACCGCTTCGCCGGCAAGGATGTCAGCAAGCTCGATGCTGACCAGCTCGCGGCCCTGCGGCGCGAGCATTTCGGCTTCATCTTCCAGCGATACCAGCTGCTGCCTGATCTGGATGCAGTCGAGAATGTGGAAGTGCCGGCGGTCTATGCCGGCGCCGATGCCAGGGCGCGGCGCGAACGGGCCATTTCGCTCCTCACCCGGCTGGGG
>CAMLKN010000285.1 GCA_946480655.1 uncultured Devosia sp.
TAGTCGCCAGCCGTGATGAGCTTGCGGAACCGCGCCGAACCCGTGACATTGGTGCGCTCGCCCACATTGACGAAGGGAATGTCCTTGGTCAGCGTGAAGGCTTCGAGGCCGGCGAGCCGCAGCAGCCGGTCCGCCTGCGGCACCTTTCGCGGGGCAAAGCGCGCCGCCGTCTCCGCGATGGCGCGGATATGGTCCGGCGTCGAACCGCAGCATCCGCCCACGATATTGAGCAGCCCGTCGCTGGCAAAGGCTTCCAGCTGCTTGGCCATCTGCTCGGGCGTCTCGTCATAGGCGCCCATTTCATTGGGCAGGCCGGCATTGGGATAGGCGCAGATGAAGGTGTCGGCCACGCCCGACAGCTCGGCAATGTGGTCGCGCATCAGGTCGGCGCCGAGCGCGCAGTTGAGGCCGATGGTCAGCGGCTTGGCGTGGCGCACCGAATACCAGAAAGCCGTCGGCGTCTGGCCGGAAAGCGTGCGGCCCGAAAGGTCGGTGATCGTGCCCGAAATCATGATCGGCACGTCGATGCCGCGTTCTTCGAACAGGCGCTGCGCCGCGAAGATACCAGCCTTGGTGTTGAGCGTGTCGGTGATGGTCTCGAACAGCAGCAGGTCAGCGCCGGCGTCGACCAGCCCGCGAATGGCCTCGCCATAGGCCACCACCAGCTCGTCGAAAGTGATGGCGCGATGGCCGGGGCTGTTGACGTCCGTCGACATGGACGAGGTCTTGTTGGTCGGCCCCAGCGCGCCCGCCACGAAGCGCCGGCGGCCATCCTCGGCCTCGGCCCTCAGGGCCGCCCGCCGGGCCACAACAACACCCTGATAGTTGATGTCGTAAACCGCACTTTCGCAGGCATAGTCGGCCTGCGCCACCGAGGTCGCCGAGAAGGTGTTGGTCTCGACGATGTCGGCACCCGCCATGAAATAGGCGTAGTGGATATCCTCGATCTTCTGCGGCTCGGTGATGACCAGGAGGTCATTGTTGCCCTTGAGCGGATGGCTCCAGTCCTTGAAGCGGGTGCCGCGGAAGTTCTCCTCGGTCAGCCCCAGCCGCTGGATCATCGTGCCCATGGCCCCGTCGAGGACGAGGATACGCTCGGCCATCGCTTTGGTCAGCGCGGCGCGCACCTCGTTCCAGTCAGGCAGGGCGGGGCGATCGGTGATCGGGGAGGGGCTCATCGCCGTCCTCACTTTCTTCTCAGGGCATGCACGAGGTGACTGCGCACGCATCACATAAAGATATCTTTATATCAGTCAAGCGGCAACCGTCTTGGCTTGCAGCCGTGAGACCCGGCGTCAGGTCGTCAGCGCGCTTAACTTCCTCTAAACCGTAAAATTGTTCCTTAATTTGAAGGGGCGGGACGCCGCGCTATCCTTTCGCGCGAAGAGCTTTGAATCCACAAGAGTATTGCGTAGTGATGACCCCGTGGCGTAGCGCCGTCCGAGCCTTGTCCCTGGCCGCCCTGGTTGCCCCCATGCTGGCCGCCTGCGCCACGGGCGGTTTCGGCCCCACCGTCAAGCGCGCCGCCTTCACTTCCAGCGAATATGGCGTAGCCGTGTCGCCCCGCGTTTCCAACGACCCGAACCCGCCGCGCGGCGGTGGCCGCTACCAGGTCGGCAATCCCTATACGGTACGCGGCAAGACATACGTGCCCCAGCACGACCCGAACTACGCCGCCTCCGGCTCGGCCTCCTGGTATGGCGCCGACTTCCACGGCCGCCGCACGGCAAACGGCGAAATCTTTTCGGCCAACGCCATCACGGCGGCCCATCCGACCCTGCCTTTGCCGTCCTATGTGCGCGTCACCAATGCCGACAATGGCCGCTCGCTGATCGTCCGCGTCAACGACCGGGGTCCCTACGTGGCTGGCCGCATCATTGATTTGAGCTATCGGGCTGCGTCCATGCTGGGCTACGTCAACAAGGGCTCGGCCAATGTCCATGTCGAATATGTTGGGCAGGCGCCGCTTGAAGGCGATGACACCCATATGCTGGTCGCCAGCTACAGCGGCCCGGCGGACTATGACAGCGGCCCGATCCGAGTGGCCAGTTCCGGCGGGCAGAGCAGCCGGAGCCTGGTGGGCATGACCACGAACTTCATCACCGGCCTCTTCTCCTACGCCGACTCCACACCCCAGGAGGCCGAGGCCGCCATCGGCTCAGCCCATGCCGCCGTCAATGCCATGGCCACAGGCAATGCCGAACTCGCCGCTTGGGCGGCGTCGGTCGATGCCGATAGCCGCTCTGTCAATTTCGGACTGGGTGTTTATGCCGATCCAGACAATGTGGCGGCCCTGGCAGAGCGCTTCGCCCTTCTCGGCGCGGTCACCGAAGAAGCGGTCACGGCCAATGGACGCCCGGCGACCAGGTTGACGCTGACCCATCTCAAGCCCGGCGCCACCCTCGAAGACGCGCAGAATCTGGCGCGGGAGCTTGGCCTGACGGATACAATTCTCTATTAATTGCGTGGAGATGGAGCCGGGAGGAGTTCGGCACCAGACCTCGCAGCCGCAAGGGAATGCAAGTGAGAGTTCTGTTCGCCCTCGTGGGTCTTCTGATGCTGGCCGGACAGGCCTTCGCGCAGGCCGAATTCGATACGCAGGCCCGCTTCGCGGTTCTGATGGACTACGAGTCCGGCACCGTCATCTTCCAGAAGGAAGCGGATGCCGCGCTCGAGCCGGCCTCCATGGCCAAGCTGATGACTTTGGCCGTGGTCTTCAACGAGATCAGGGCAGGGCGGGTCAGCCTCGACGACGAATTCTTCGTGTCGGAACACGCCTGGCGCACGGGCGGCGCCTCCTCGGGCGGCTCGACCATGTTTGCCGACCTCAATTCGAAGATTCGCGTCGAGGACCTGGTCCGCTCCGTCATCATCCAGTCAGGCAATGACGCCGCCATAGTCCTGGCCGAGGGCATTGCCGGCTCGGAAAGCACTTTCGCGCTGATGATGAACGAGCTGGCCAAGGAGATTGGCCTCGATGGCTCGAACTTCACCAATCCCACCGGCCTGCCGGACCCGGACATGTATTCGAGTGCCCGGGATCTCGCCGAACTCGGCCGTTACCTGATCCGCGAATTTCCGGAATACTACCACTACTTCTCCGAGCCGGAGATGGAGTGGAACGGCATCAACCAGGCCAACCGCAATTCACTCGTCGAAATGGGCATCGGGGTCGATGGCCTCAAGACCGGGCATACGGAAGCAGCCGGTTACGGGTCGGTCACCTCCACCGATCAGGGTGACCGTCGCCTCATCGCCGTCGTCCATGGCCTCACATCCATGCGCGAACGCACCGAGGAAGCGCGCAAGCTCCTCACGTGGGGCGCCAGGGCCTT
>CAMLKN010000286.1 GCA_946480655.1 uncultured Devosia sp.
GCGGGCGGCGTCTCGTGCGGGCGGCCGAAATCGGGGGCGGCGGTTTCCTGGCCGGCATTGATGATCGAGCGGCGGATGGCGCGGGTGCGGGTGAACATGGCTTCGAGCGCGGCTCCGTCGCCATTGCGCACCGCCCGCTGCAACACTGACAAGTCCTCGTTGAAGCGGCCCAGCATCTCGAGCACCGCGTCCTTGTTGGTGAGGAAGACGTCGCGCCACATGACGGGATCGGACGCGGCGATGCGGGTAAAGTCACGGAAGCCTGAGGCCGAGAACTTGATGACCTCCGACTGGGTGGCCGCTTCGAGGTCGGCCACCGTGCCCACGATATTGTAGGCAATGAGGTGCGGGATGTGGCTGGTAATGGCCAGCACCATGTCGTGATGGGCCGCGTCCATGCATTCGACCTGCGAGCCCATCGCCTGCCAGAAGGCAACAAGCTTGTCGATATGGGCCTGCGGCACGCCATCGGTAGGCGTGAGCACACACCAGCGCCCGGCGAAGAGCTCGGGGAAGCCGGCGGAGGGACCTGAATGCTCGGTACCGGCAATGGGATGGCCGGGGATGAAGCTGACGCCTTGCGGCACATGCGGCCCAACTTGCCTGACCACATGTTCCTTGACCGAGCCGACATCGGAGAGGATGGCGCCCGGTTCCAGATGCGGACCAATGGCCTGGGCCAGCGCCCCATAGGCGCCCACCGGGGCGCAGAGGATGACGAGATCGGCGCCGCGCACCGCTGCGGCTGCATCGAGCGTATAGATATCGCCCAGCTTGAGTTCGCGCGCCTCGTCCAGCGTTTCCTGCCGGCGGGTAGCGATGGAGATGACCTCCACCAGCCCCTGCCGCCGCGCCGCCAGCGCGATGGACGAACCGATGAGACCGATGCCGATCAAGGCAAGTTTCTTGAAATGTACGCTCATGCCGTCCCGTCCATGGATTTGAGCACGCCAGCCACGGCGCGCATGGCTTCTTCCGAGCCGATGGAGATCCTGAGGCCCTGCGGAATGCCATAAGAGGCGCCGATTTCGCGCACGATATAGCCGGCTTCGGCCAGCACCTCGAAAGCCCGGGCCGCAGTTTCGGGATTGTCGAACAGGACCATGACGAAATTGGCCTGGCTCGGAATGACCCGCATGCGATTGCCCGAAAGCTCGGCCGTCAGCCAGTCGCGCCATTGCGCATTATGCGCCTTGAGCCTTTCGGTGAATTCGACATCGCGAACAGCCGCGGCACCCGCCATCTGCGCCGGCAGGTTGACGTTGAAGGGGCCACGAATGCGGTGAATGGCATCGACGACATGCGCCGGCCCGACCATCCAGCCGATGCGGGCAGCGGCCAGGCCCATCTTCGAGAAGGTGCGGACCATGACGACATTCTCGTGCGCCTGCACCAGGTCCAGCCCCACCGAATAGTCGGCAGCGGTGACATATTCGGCATAGGCGCTGTCCACGACCAGGAGGATATCGGGCCTCAAACCGGCGTGCAGCCGCGCCACTTCGGCCGCACCGAGATAGGTACCCGTGGGGTTATTGGGATTGGCGAGCCAGACCACCTTGGTCCGCTCGGTCACCGCGGCCAGCAGCGCATCGACATCGGCGCGATAGTCGCTCTCCTCGACCATGACGATCCTGGCGCCGGCCGCCTTGGTGATGATCGGATAGACCGAAAAGCCATAGCGGTTCATCACCGCCTCGTCGCCTTCGCCGAGATAGGTCTGGGCAAGCAGGTGCAGCAAGTCGTCCGAACCATTGCCGCAGACAATGCTGGCCGGGTCGATGCCATGCACTTCGCCCAGCGCCTCGCGCAGCACGCGGGACGAACCCTCCGGATAGATTTCCAGATGCGCCGCCGCCTCGATCATGGCGGCCAGCGCCTTGGGGCTTGCGCCCAGGGGCGATTCATTGGCCGAAAGCTTGATCGCCTTGCTGCCCGGCTTGCCGGACTTGCCCGGAAGGTAAGGCGCAATATCGAGAATTCCGGGCTGCGGAACAGGACGCTGTGGATCGGACATTTTTCTTGATGGTCATTCGCGGAAAGGCCGCGCGGACCATAGTGAAAGCGGGGGCGGAAGGCAAAGGCTTCGACCCTCTACAACTGCACAAAACACGGCGCCGTCCTCGGGCTCGACCCGAGGACCAATCTGAACGAACACGATTGCGACGAGTGGCCCTCGGATCAAGTCCGAGGGCGGCACGGTGGGTGACGAAGTCACAGCGCCTATCGTCACCCCTACCCACTCCGCGCCGTGGCCGCACTCAGGCCCGGAACCCGGACATAGCGCTCGGCCTTCTTGCGGCGGGGCACGGCCGGGAAGGCCTCCTTGCGGGCACGGATGCAGATGACGCCGCTCATGGCCGGGCCGAAGAGACGCCCGAAGCGCTCGAAAAAGCGCGGATACTTGAGCACCAGCCGCGACTGGAAGGGCGGCAGGAACAGCGCGTCGCGCCAGGCCTCGGGCACGAAGCTATGGTCGCGCAAGAGCTTATCGAGCTGTCCGCCCGAATAGGGATTGCCCTGGCCGAAGGGCGTATTGTCACGCTGCGCCCAGATGCCGCGCCGCCGCGGCACGACCAAGAGCAGGTGCCCGTTGGGCGCCGTGATGCGCCAGAGCTCGCGCATCAGTTCCTCGGCATCGGCCACGTGTTCGAGGGCGTGAATGGCAACCGTGAGGTCCACCGCCGCATCGGTCAATGGCATTTCCAGCGGATCGCAGAGCACGGTGCGCGACGGACCTTCGCGCGGCCAGGCCGAAGCCCCCTGCCGCTCCGGCATGAAGGCCAACACCCGCTCGGCGGGCGCCAGCGAAAACCGCAGATAGGGCGTGGCAAAGCCGAGACCCAGGACACGCCGCCCCTTGAGGTCGCCCGCCAGTTCGATGACCTGTTCGCGCACCAGGGCCCGCGAGAGGCGCCCCAGCGGGGACTTGTAGAATTCGATGAGACGGGTGACGTCGGTGGTCATGGCGCGAGCTTGCCAAAGGCGCGTGAACTTGTCCAATCCGGCATTGTCATTGCTGGCCACACTCCCTAGCTTGCGGGCCAAACGAACCAAAGGAGAGTGCAAGATGGGCCTGATCGTGGACGTCTTTGCCGCCCGCAGCGACAATTTCGGCTATCTGGTGCATGACGAGGCCAGTGGCCGCACGGCGGCCGTAGATGCCCCCGAGGCCGCCGCCATCCGCAATGCGCTGCTGCATCGGGGCTGGACGCTGACCGACATTTTTATCACCCATCACCATATCGACCACGTGGAAGCGATAGCCGAGCTCAAGGCCGAATTCGGAGCGCGCGTCGTCGGCCCGCGCGCCGAAGCCGACA
>CAMLKN010000287.1 GCA_946480655.1 uncultured Devosia sp.
GCCCGGAATTCTTGTCGTTTGCCAAATTGGTAGGCGCGGAAAGCTCGATGCCGAGCCGACCCCCACGCTCCTAGCCTTCATCCTGGGGCCAATGATGGAAGAGTTCCTGCGGCGCGCACTCCTGTTCTCCCACGGGGACCCGCTCACCTTCCTGCAGCGGCCCATCACCACCACAATGCGGGTCCTCGCCGCGGGCCTCATCCTCGTGATGCTCCTTCCCAACCTGCGCCGCAAGCGCCGCGAAGTGTTCCAGGAGGACTAGAGCATTTCTCGTTCTGATGGAATCAGAACGAGTGCTCTAATTCTTTGATTTGTCACGCTTTCGAACCGCAAAAGTGGTGTCCATTTTTGCTGAAAGCGCTCTAGTCGGCTGGGCATCCAATCTCGCACCCTGGGGAAGCGAGGAGCCGGCTACGCGGCACGTCCGGTGCTTTCCCGGACCAGCAGTTCGGGCGTGATGACACGGACGGGGTCGACGGTCTGGTTGTCGAGGACAGTAAGGATAAGGTCAGCGGCCTCGCGGCCGATCTCGGTGGGGAAGGGGTTCACCGTGGTAAGTGACGGCACGCAGATTTGTCCGATGTCGTAATCACCGAAGCCGGCAATGCTCATGCGATCCGGTACCGGCACGCCGCGGCGCTGGCATTCGGTCAGGGCGCCGAAAGCCGAAAGGTCCGAAACGCAGATGACGGCTTCGGTATCCGGCATGGTGTCGAGCAGGTGACCCATGGCCGTCGCGCCTTCGCGCATGGAAATGGGCGGTGTACCGGCGGCGATCAGGCGGTGGGGCGAAAGGCCGTGCCGCTCCATGGCGCGCAGGAAACCCACGCGCCTGTCGGCGCCGCGCGTATCGCGGCTGGTGTCGCCACCAATGAAGGCAATCCGCGTCTTGCCCTGCTCCACCAGATGGTTGACCAGCCGCTCGACGGCAGCAGCATTGGAAAAGCCAACGACATTGCCGATCGGGTGTTCCGGCAGGTCCCAGGTCTCGACCACCGGAATACCGGCATTCTCCAGCAGCCGCCGTGCACGCGGCGTGTGCTTGCCGCCGGTCACCACGATGGCCTCGGGCCGCCGGGTGAGAAGCTGCTCGATCAGCTTTTCTTCCTGCGCCATGTCGTAGTCGGTATAGCCGAGCAGGATTTGCAGCCCGCCCGTGCGCAGGCCGTCAGAGAGCCCGCGCACCGTCTGGGCGAAGTTGGCATTGTTGATCGAGGGTATGGTGACGGCGACGAAATTGGTCTTTTGCGACCGGAGGTTGGAGGCCGTGCTGTCAAACACATAGCCCAGCTCATCGGCGGCCCTGGCCACCTTCTCGCGCGTCTTGGCGCTGACGGAAGTGCCATCCTTGAGCGCCCGGCTCACGGTCATGGGCGAGACGCCAGCGCGCTGCGCAACGTCCATCATGGTGGGCTGCTGTCTGGGGGGCATCCGGCCGGGCGACTCCGATGGTATCGATCACCGTAGGAAATCAGCTGGCGGCCGAGCCCGCAAGCGCGGCCGGTCTGTTTCCCAAAGCTAGAGGACGTGGTCGCTGGCCGTCGTGACGTGATGATGGATGCGCCCCTCGAAGAAGCGCGCCACCACCGATTCCGTCACCTTGCGTGATTCCATGCGGACCGCGCTGGCCATCGCCCCCTGCAACGCGGCTTCGTCGGGGTAGCTTACCGCCAGGATTAAGGGGAACTCTGGCGCGCCCTCATCGCGGCTTTCCGAAAAGCTCACCCGCACGGCACTGGCGCCGGGAAACTGCTTCCACAGCGGCACGAGCTCGCTGGTGACCGCCTCCCGGAAGGCTTCGGTCTGTCCATTGCGGACCTTGCCCTCGAACAGGGCGTAGCGGGTGATCATGAGAACTGCTCCTTGTCGGGTCCCTTGAAGAATTCCATCAGCGTCGCCTGGTCCTCGCCGCCAAGACCGGCCGCCGTCAGCATGCGGTGAATTTCTCCGCATAGCGCGGTCAATGGCATGGAAACACCCGTCTGGCGCGCCAGCTCACGCGCGCCGTCGAGGTCTTTGACCATATTGTCGATTCGACCGGTGCGACGATAGTCGCGCGTGGCAAAGCGCGGCATGTACTCCTGCAGCAGCGCGCTGTCCGCCCTTCCGCCCCTGAGGGCCGCCGGGACAAGATTTGCGTCGACGCCCGCCGCTTCGGCCAAAGCCGTCGCTTCGGCAATGGCGAGAAAGCCCAGCCCGCAAAGCACCTGGTTGATGAGTTTAGTGGCCTGGCCGGCCCCGACATCGCCCATGCAGGTCTGGTTGCTGGCAACATTGGCCAGCACGGCCTGCGCTTCCGCCACATCGGCCTCGCTGCCGCCCTGCATCAGGGTCAACTGGCCGATCGCCGCCTTGGGCGCGCCGCCCGAGAGGGGGCTGTCGACCCAGCGAAGACCGCGGGCTTCCGCTTCTTCGGCCAGTTGCCGCGTGGCGGCCGGATCGATCGAGGACATATCGATGATGAGCGCGCCCGGATTTGCCCCTTCGGCGACGCCGCCCGGGCCGAATACGGCGATCCTGACGATCGCCGGCGAGTTGAGACTGAGGACCACCGCTTGTGCCCCGCGCGCGGCCTCGGCGGCGCTGGCAGCCGCCTTGGCTCCAAGCGCAACCAGGGCCGCCACCTTGTCCGGGTCGCGGTCATAGACAATCAGGTTCGTGCCCGTTTGGGCAAGGCGCGCGCCAATGGCGCCGCCCATGGCCCCGGCCCCGATCAGGGCAACAGGTCTGGTCATGACGATCCTTTCAGGAAGTGAGCGATAGCAGTGTCGACCATGGCGGAGACCGGCATGTCGATGGACAGGGTCAAGGCCTCATCGGACGAAGGCGGTTCAAGCGTGGCGAGCTGGCTGTCGAGCAGGCTTACCGGCATATAGTGGCCCGGCCGCTCGGCCATGCGCTGCGCCAGCGCCGCGCGGTCTCCGGCAAGGTGCAGGAAGCAGAGAGGGGCGCCTGCCTGGGCGCGCAGCCGGTCGCGATAGGAACGCTTCAGCGCCGAGCAACTGGCGACGACCGGTGCGTCTCCGGCCAGTGCGGCGCCGACGGCGTCGAGCCAGGGCCAGCGGTCGGTATCGGTCAGCGGAATACCGGAAGCCATCCTCTCGACATTCTGCGGCGGATGAAGCTGGTCGCCCTCGACGAAGCGAGCACCCAGGCGCTCGGCCAGCGCCAGGCCCACCGTGGTCTTGCCACACCCGGAAACGCCCATGACGACGATGCGCTGATTGTTCATAGCGAGGCCGTGATGCCGCCATCAACGTAAAGGATATGCCCATTGACGAAGCTCGACGCATCCGAGGCGAGGAAGATGGCGG
>CAMLKN010000288.1 GCA_946480655.1 uncultured Devosia sp.
GCCCTGATCCTCACGCACAGCCACGAAGACCACTACGGCGCCGTGCTCGACCTCTGGCCCGTCTTCGACAAGCCCGTCTACGCCACGCCCTTCACCGCCGCCATGCTGGCCGCCAAGCGGGCAGGGGATGGCATTGTCGAAAATGTCGACGTCACCATCATGCGCCCGGGCAAGGCCTTCACGGTCGGCCCCTTCACCATCGAGCCGATAAACGTTGCGCATTCGATCCCGGAATCGAACGCCCTGCTGATCACCACGCCGATTGGCCGTGCGCTGCACACCGGCGACTGGAAACTCGATCCCACGCCTGTCATGAGCGCGCCAACCAATGTCGAGCGCCTGCAGAAGATCGGCGAAGATACGTCACTGCCGCTGGCGCTGATCTGCGACAGCACCAATGCCATGAAGGACGGCGAAAGCCCGAGCGAGCAGGAAATCGGCGACAATCTCGCCAAGCTCATCGCTGACGCGCCCCATCGCGTCGCGGTCACCACCTTCGCCTCCAATGTCGGGCGGGTGGTCTCCATCATTCGTGCGGCGCACAAGGCCGGCCGTCAGGTGGTTCTTTCCGGCCGTTCGCTGCATCGCATCATGGGCATTGCCAACGAACTGGGCATGCTCGAGGGCCTGCCGGCCTGGCACGACCAGGACGCCTACAAATCTGTTCCGCGCGACAAATGCGTGTTGATCTGTACCGGCAGCCAGGGCGAGGCCCGGGCCGCCATTGCCCGCATTGCCCGCGGCGACCATCCGGTCATCGATCTCAATGCCGGCGACCGCATGATCTTCTCGTCCTGGGCCATTCCGGGCAATGAACGCGAAGTCATCGACATCCAGAACCTGCTGATCGACAAGGGCGTTGAGGTCATCACTGCCGGTGACGCCCTGGTACATGTCACCGGCCACCCGCGGCGCGGCGAACTGCGTAAGCTTTACTCCTGGGTGAAGCCCGAAGTCCTGGTGCCGGTCCACGGCGAGGCGGTCCATTTGCTCGCGCACGCCAAGCTGGGCCGCGAGGAGGGCATTCCCAATGTCTGCGAAGCGCGCAATGGCGACATGGTGCGGCTCTTCCCTGAGCCAATGGCCTATCCGGCCGAAGTGCGGACCGGCGAGCTCTATCTGGATGGTCTTGTGCTCTGCACGCCTGAGGAAAGCGGCGTTAAGGGCCGTCGGCGCCTGTCCTTCGGCGGCATGATCGTGGTCAGCCTCTGCGTCAATGCGGGCGGTCAGGTCGTTTCCGGCCCCGACATGATGATCGAGGGCCTGCCCGAGACCGACGACGAGTCGGTGACCGATCTCATCGAGGACACCATTGCCGGCGTCATCAAGTCCATGCCCGCCAAGCGCCGCAGCGATACAGAAGTGCTGAACTCGGCCTTGTTCAAGGCCATCCGCAACGAGGTCAACGCCTTCTGGGGCCGCAAGCCCAACGTGTCGATCTTCGTCCATCGCGTCTAGCGGGCTGCCGCCAGCGGTGGGCGGCACTATGCCAGCGGTATGAGCTGCCCGCCGGTCTCCTGGCTTCGAAACGCGCTGTGCCGGCGCGTTTCGACGAGGGCCGCAGACACGGCATCGTCCTCGCTTGAATAGAAGCCGAGCATCTGCCCCGACAGCGTGTCCTGTACCGACCACCCCTGCGGGCATCGGACGTGTATGAACCGAAAGATGTATCGCTTGGGTAACTGTGACATGCCCCAGAAACGGCATGACGCCAGCGGAGTTTCAGCGGGTCTCCTGCTGCCACGCCTCATGGTTTCCAGGCGGTTACCGGGTTAGCAGGCGAGGGCCGCGACACGTTGGCCGCTTCCCATTCACCCTCTCGTCGCGCTACATAGCTCCATGCAAATCGGTTCCCTCATCGCTGTCTATTTCGTTGTCTGGTGGCTGACCTTCGTGGCCGTGCTGCCCATCGGCAGCCACAGCCATCACGAGACGGGCGCGGAGATCGTCGCGGGGTCCGATCCCGGCGCGCCGGTGAAGCCGCGTCTGGTCATGAAGGGCCTGATCACCACGGTGCTCGCCGCGGCGCTGACCGCCTTGCTGCTCTGGGGCCTCAGCAACGAAACATTGCAGGCCTACTGGAACCGCTGAGCCCTTTCCTTTCCCTCAGGGGAAGAGGTCGGCCGCGGGGCCGGGTGAGGGGGCATGGTGATGCAGCGCAATGGCTCTCTACCTGTCGCTACTTCCTCACCGCATGCGCATGCGCCATAGCCAGGGCCGAGGCGATGTCGCCTTCGCCGGCCAAGGCAATATCGAAGCGCGTCCAGCCCTGCCGTCCCCAGCCATTGTCGAGTGCGGCAAACAGTCCGGGAGCCAGCAGGCATTTGAATTCCTGCTCCTCCGGCGTGAACTTCAGGTTGGCGCTCTGCCCATCGGCGGCGAGCGTCGCATAGGTGCGTTTGACCTTGAAGGCGGTGCGGTCGAAATGCGGCGCAGCGACGGTACCGGCCAGACCCATGGCTATTCGCGTGAAATCTTCAGAACTCGCCATTATGCATTGTTCCTCAAACAAAAAAGCGGGGCACCAGGCCCCGCTTGAATGAGTTTGTTCGACAATACGTTGGTCTTAGGCACGCTATTCAGCGGCTGCCAACGCTCCTCCCTTGACGTTGTCGACGTCCAGCGGTTTGGGCCGCCTTTGTTTTATTGGGGCGGACCCTAACAACAGAAAATCGCTCTGCCAAGTGGATTCTGCATAGCTTGCATGCTTGCATCGAATGGACGGTTACGATTTGAGTGGGCATCAACGAAACCCACGAGTCGAAACACGCGCGCGGGACCTGAATCGGCCTTCTGCCATTCCCATTGGTCACGCGTTCACCTTAGTCATCCGGAGTTCCCATGCGCCTTTCCCGCTATTTCCTGCCGGTGCTGCGCGACGTCCCCAAGGAAGCCGAGATTGTCTCGCACCGGCTGATGCTGAGGGCCGGCATGATCCGCCAGCAGGCCTCCGGCCTCTATTCCTGGCTGCCGCTCGGCTACAAGGTGCTGATGAAGGTCCAGCGGATCATCGAGGAGGAGCAGAACCGCTCCGGCGCGATCGAACTGCTCATGCCCACCATCCAGTCGGCCGACCTCTGGCGCGAGTCGGGGCGCTACGACGCCTATGGCAAGGAAATGCTCCGCATCGAGGACCGGCACGAGCGCGAATTCCTCTATGGCCCGACCAATGAGGAGATGATCACCGACATCTTCCGGACCTACGTGAAGTCCTACAAGGACCTGCCGCTCAACCTCTACCACATCCAGTGGAAGTTCCGCGACGAGGTGCGCCCGCGCTTCGGCACCATGCGCAGCCGCGAATTCCT
>CAMLKN010000289.1 GCA_946480655.1 uncultured Devosia sp.
TGCCCATCTTCGGCCACGCCACCTGGCACCTCTATCGCAAGCTGGTCGAGCCCATCTCGCTGATCCGAGGGCAGTGAGGCTGGCTTCCAACCAGCTGGGCAAACTGCCCATCGCCCGGTTGGATTTTCCTGGCGAACCGCCTAAGGTCCGGGTTCTTTCTTGAGCCCGGACAGCCCCGCGCCCCATGGACCAGACCCAATTCGAGGCCGAACCCGGCCCCGCATCAGCGGCGCTCACGCCGATGATGGCCCAGTATTTCGAGATCAAGGCGGTCAATCCCGGCTATCTGCTGTTCTATCGCATGGGCGATTTCTACGAGCTGTTCTTCGAGGACGCCGAGATCGCCAGCGCCGCCTTGGGCATTGTGCTGACCAAGCGCGGCAAGCATCTGGGCGAGGATATCCAGATGTGCGGCGTGCCGATCCACGCGGCAAATGACTATCTCAACAAGCTGATCAGACAGGGCCACCGGGTCGCCATCTGCGAGCAGATGGAAGACCCCGCCGAGGCCAAGAAGCGCGGCTCCAAGTCGGTGGTAAGGCGTGACGTGGTGCGCCTCGTCACCCCCGGCACCTTGACCGAGGACGATCATCTCGATGCCCGCTCGGCCAACTATCTGGCCGCCCTGGCCCTGGTGCGCCATGGCGAGACCGATTTTGCCCTGGCCTGGGCTGATATCTCGACCGGCGAGACCTTTGTCTCCGATCTTTCCGCCGAGCAGTTGGGGGACGAGCTGGCCCGCATCGCCCCGGCCGAACTGCTTCTGACCGACGCCGCCCGCGCTGCCCTGGTCGAGCGGCACCTGTTTGCCCCTGCCTGGACCAGCATAGCCACCGCGATCGGGCCCGAACTGGCCGACAGCGAACGGGCCCTGCCCGCCCTGCGGCAGGCCTTCGACACGGACACTTTCGATCCCAGCGCCCTCAGCCGCGCCGCACGCGCCGCGCTCGGGGCGCTCGTTGCCTATGTGGGGGAGAGCCAGAAGGGCCGGATTGCGCCGCTGCGCCCCCCAGTCAGCAATGCGACCGAGACGGTCATGGCCATCGATGCGGCCACGCGGTCCAGCCTTGAAATCCTGCTCACCCAACGCGGGCAGACCAGGGGATCGCTGCGCCAGTCGATCGACCTCACCGTCACCGCGCCGGGCGCCCGCCTGCTCGCCAACCGCCTCGCGGCACCCCTGCGCAACGCCCAGGCGATCAATGACCGGCTCGATGCGGTGGCGCGCCTCGTCGACGACACGCTGCTGCGCGCCCGGCTGCGCCAGGATTTGAAGAGCGCGCCGGACCTGGCCCGCGCCCTGTCCCGCCTGGCGCTCGAGCGTGGCGGCCCCCGCGACCTCGCGGCCATCGGCCGGGCGGTTTCGGCAGCGCTGGACCTGGCCGGTCACCTCGGCCGCCAGGCCGATCTGCCGCCGGTCCTGCAGCGCCTCGCCGCGACCTTGGGCGCCGCGCCGCAAATGCTGGCGCAGGACCTCCTGGCCGCCCTCGACGACGACCTGCCCCTGCTCGGCCGCGATGGCGGCTTCGTCCGTCCCGGCTATGACCCGGCGCTGGACGAGGAGCGGGCGCTGGGCCGCGAAACCCGCGCGGTGGTCGCGGCCCTCCAAGCGCGGCTGATGGACGAAACCGATGTGCGGAGCCTCAAGATCAAGCACAATGGGGTCCTCGGCTTCTTCGTCGAAGTTCCCGCCGGGCATGGGCAGAAACTGCTCGAGCCGCCGCATCGGGAGACCTTCATCCACCGCCAGACGCTGGCCAATGCCATGCGCTTCACGACGACGGAACTGGCCGAACTCGAAGGCCGCATCGCCCGTGCCCAGGATGCCGCGCTGGAAATCGAGCTGGCGATCTTTGCCCGCTTGCGCTCGGCTGTGCTGGGCCTCACCGCCCCGCTCCAGACCCTTGCTGACGCTGTGGCTGAACTCGACGTCACCGCCGCTCTCGCCGAAGTGTCCGCCACCCGGGGCTACTGCCGGCCGCAGGTCGACGATAGCCTTGCTTTCGCCATTTCCGGCGGGCGTCATCCGGTCGTGGAACTGATGGTCAAGGCCGAGGGCCAGAGCTTTGTTGCCAACGACGCCGACCTCTCGGGCAGCGACGAGCGCGGGGGCGGCGCCCTGTGGCTGGTCACCGGCCCCAATATGGGCGGTAAATCCACCTTCCTGAGGCAAAACGCCCTGATTGCCATCCTGGCGCAGATCGGCTGCTTCGTTCCTGCCGACCGGGCCCATATCGGCGTCGTCGACCGGCTCTTCTCGCGCGTCGGTGCCAGCGACGACATTGCCCATGGCCGCTCGACCTTCATGGTCGAAATGGTCGAAACCGCTGCCATTCTCAATCGCGCCACCCGCCGCTCGCTGGTCGTGCTCGACGAGATCGGCCGCGGCACTGCCACTTTCGATGGCCTTTCCATCGCCTGGGCCGCCGTCGAGGCCCTGCACGAGACCACCGGCTGCCGGGCCCTGTTCGCCACCCATTTCCATGAACTGACCAGCCTCGCCAAGACGTTGAACCGGGTCAGCAATGTCACCATGAAGGTGCGCGAATGGGAGGGCGAGGTCGTCTTCCTGCACGAAGTGGGTCCGGGTGCCGCCGACCGCTCCTATGGCATCCAGGTGGCGCGGCTGGCCGGCCTGCCCGAGCCGGTGATTGCGCGCGCCAAGCAGGTGCTCGACCTGCTCGAACAGCGTTCGGCCGGCACGGCGTCTTCCAAGGAGAAGGCCAGCGTGCTAGACGATCTGCCGCTCTTTGCCCATCAGCCTGCCCCCGCCCCCAAGGGTAAGGACCCCATTTACGAAGCGCTCGATATGATGCGTCCCGACGAGATGACGCCGCGTGAGGCCATCGAGACCCTTTACCAGCTGAAGAAAATCCGTGATGACGCTCGCCGAAGCTGAGGCCAGGCCGAAAAAGGCGCAGTTTGCGCTCAAGACCGCCGACGTCCTCCTGGCCGAATTCGACGCCCTTCTGGGGGATGAGCCCGCTCGCTCGCAGACGGCCCGCGCCGCTGTCCTTGCCCATATCCGCCATACCCTGGCCGATGCGCGCAAGAGCGCCGAGGCCGAACTGCTCGCCACCGGCAAGGGCACGCGCTGCGCGCAGAACCTGTGCAACGCCCAGGATGAGATCATCACGGCGGTCCACCGCTTCGCCACCACCCGCGTCTATCCGCTCGACAATCCTTCCGGCGCCGAAACCATCGCCCTCTCGGCCGTCGGCGGCTATGGCCGCGGCACGCTGGCACCTGGCTCGGACATCGATCTCCTCTTCATCCTGCCCTACAAGCAGACCCCCTGGGG
>CAMLKN010000290.1 GCA_946480655.1 uncultured Devosia sp.
CGACTGCGACTGTCGCCGGTCCGCCAGGCTTTGCTGATGCGGCGGCCCCGCTGGTCCCGGCGGGACCAAGCACCACCGGCGACGCCGTGACTGACCGCTCTGAGCTGCGCAGCCAGACTGCTGGGGCCTGACGAAGATACCGGCGCCCCATCCCGGCGCAGGCCTCGATGAGCCCATCAACATTGGAGCGGGGCCTCCACTCAACAAGTTGTGCAGGTGCGCAAACGCGTCATCGGCAGTTTGAAGACTGCATCTTAGCTGCCGAAGCCATTCAGTAAGTTCGCCACACGCCTGGGCTGGCCAATTCTATCAGGTGTTGGTCGGGATCGCGGAAATAGATGCTCTTTCCGCCGCCCGGCCAGACCATCCGGCTCTCGACCGGAACGTTTAACTGAGCCAGACGCGCCTCCCACAGAGAAACCTGTTCCGCGGCGATGGCGAAGCAGAAGTGGACCGGCCCCGAGCCGTCATGGGCAGGAATAAAACCGCCCGGGAGCGACTGCCCCGTCATACTGACGCCGCGCCTGAAGAGGAGCAAGACGGTGGAAGAGCCAGCGTCGTAGGCCACAACACGCTGGTCCCGCAGGAGCGGTTCAAGACCAAAGACACGATCATAGAATTGCGCTGCCAGCTCAAGATCGTCCACATAGATCGCGGTTTCGAGAAGGCGGTTGATCCTCGGAATCGTCAATTCAGTCATGATTGAAGTCCTGTGTGCCTGAGGAGCGATGGGACGCGCACGGCCAGCACCGTTCATCGCGCAGTTCGTGCCGCCCGCCGAGTTGCGACCTGGCCGGCCCAGACGGACGCCAGCACAACTAGGGCGCCTGACAGTTGGATCATTGTAAGTCCTTCGTTCAGGCACAGCCAGCCAAGGACCATGGCAGTCAACGGGCTGATGATGCCAAGCATGGAAACGGCTCCGGGTCCAATCCGGGCAATCCCCCGGAACCAGAGAGCGTAAGCCGCAGCCGCGCCAATAAGCCCCAGCCAGGCCAATCCCATCAGATTTGTCAGTGACAAGGCAGGCAGTGAAGGTTCCAGCATCAAGGCGATTGGCAGCAATAGAAGGCCCCCGGCCGTCAGTTGCCACGCGGTGAAGCTCAGTGCCGACACATCAGGCTGCCACTTCCGACTGAGAACAGTACCTGCTGCCATCGACGCGGCCCCGCCCAAGCCGGCAGCGACGCCGACAAGGTCCAGTTCGGCCTCGGGACCAAGCACCAGAAGGCCAACACCGAATACGCCGACCAGGGCTGACATGACCGCTACGGCGCTGATCGGCGTTCCGAGCCAGCCCCTGGCCATCATGATCACCATGATGGGTTGAAACGCTCCCAGGGTAGCCGCGACGCCGCCGGGAAGACGATAGGCCGCGACAAAGAGGAGGCTCCAGAAAATGGTGAAGTTGAGCGCCCCCAGCACCAAGATCCGACCCAGCCACGATACCGGCGGCAAGCATTTCGTGAAGGCAAGCAGAAGCAGGCCTGCGGGCAGCGCCCGCAACAGGGCCAGCGTTATCGGATAACCGATCGGCAGGGCCTGGGTCGTGACAAGATAGGTGCTGCCCCAGACCACCGGGACCAGGGCGGTGACGAATATGTCTGCTGTTCGCGACATGATGCTTTGTCCAATCCGATGACGGGTATGCCGATCGCCCGAGGGCCTTCAGGCCGCAGATGACAGGAGCGCTGCGCCGGCAGCGAGTTGACCCGCCAGGCGCGCGACGTGGGCACCTTGGAAACGTGCACCCGCGAGGTCGAGTTCTGAAGGACTATTCTCCCCATCAGCTCCCGCCACCGTTCCCGCGCCATAAGGAGAGCCGCCAATGACTTGATCACCGGTGGTCTGACCAGCAAACGTATACGGAAGCCCGGCGATGAGCATGCCGAAATGCTGCAGCGGCACCTGGGCTGAGAGCAACGCAGCCTCATGGCCACCATGCTGGGTCCCGGTTGAGACGAACACGCCGCCGATCTTGCCCACGAGCGCGTTCCGCGCCCACAAGCCGCCGGCCTGGTCGAGGAACTGCTTCATTTGGGCTGCCATCATGCCGAACCGGCCAGGTGTACCGAAGAGAATACCATCGTAGTTGGCGAGCTCGGCAGGCGTTGCCAGGGGCGTTTCGTCCAAAGTGTATCCCGCTTCGTGCCGGACCGCCTCCGGTACGGTTTCGGGTACGCGTCGAAGATCGACAATGGCCCCGGGCACGCTGCGCGCACCCTCAGCGACCGCTTCGGCGAGGGTTCTTACGTGACCGTAGCTGGAATAGTAGAGAACGAGAATGCGGGTCATATCAGCTCCAGAGCTATTGGTTGAATTGCCCGGAACATGAGCCATCCGCCGCGCTGAAAAAATCAGTTGCCGCTGAAAGCAGTCTTTACGCCGGCTGAAGAGTGCTGCCCTCGAGAGCGGACTGCAGATAACCCAGAAAAGCCCGCACCCTCCCATCTGCACCCATTTGCGGAGCGGTGATGGCAAAGATCTGCGGCGGTGGCAGCTCATAGTCAGGCAGGACGCGGACCAGTTCGCCCCGGTCTTCTGGGCCGTTGGAAACGAAGTCGGGCAGAGTGCCGATGCCTTGTCCGGCAATCAACAGATCGCGCAGGACGAGGCTGCTGCCGACCCTGACCTGCGGTCGAAGGTCGATATCGAAGCTGCCGCCCGGACCATGGAGGTGCCAGGCGGTCAGGTGGTTCGCCAGCAGGAAGCCGATGATACGGTGCTTGAGCAGGTCTTGCGGCGCCTCTGGGCAGCCGGCCCGCTCGAGGTAGCCCGGCGAGGCAAATATGCGTTGGCGAACGGCTCCGATCCGGCGAACGATCAGAGACGAGTCCGGCAACGATGGGCGAATGCGGATAGACAGATCGAACCCGCCTTCGACCATGTCGATCAGTCGATCATCGAGTGAAAGGGATAGGATGATGTCGGGATGCGCCTCGATGAACTTCGGCAACAGAGGCGCTATCACCATCTGCCCGAAGGAATTGGGTGCGTTGATCTTGAGATGACCGGCTACCGTGCCCGAGCCCTCGCGTATCCTGGCCTCGACGGCATCGACCGCGTTCAGGATTTCGAGCGCTTCCTCGTAGTAGCGGCGTCCCTGGTCGGTCAGCGACATTGATCGGGTGGTCCGGTTGAGAAGCCCGGTACCCAGGCTCTTCTCGAGCATCCTGACTTCCGTGCTGAGCAAGGCAGCGGAAACGCCGAGGTCTTCGGCGGCCCGCACAAAGCTGCCGCGATCGACGATCCGGCAAAACGCCCGCATTACCGACAGCTTGTCCATGCCAGGATA
>CAMLKN010000291.1 GCA_946480655.1 uncultured Devosia sp.
ATCAACGCGGGCACCGGCAACTGCTGGCATTCAGGGTGTGTCGTCTTGTCGACGGCAAGCGGCGAGGGCGGTACAAAGTCCTAGGCTCCCTGATCCCATACTGGCCTCGCCGTCTTTCTCCTGATCATCGCCCGTGCTTGGCGGGTCAGGCAGACACTTTCCTTTCCACGTCCACTTTCGGCACCTTGAAGCCCATGGCGATCCAGGCCCAGAGCAGTTTTGCGTAGAAGCCGGCCGTGACCATGCCGCCCGCGGGCAGGGAATCATCGAGATTGGTGCCTTCGGGCACGCTGCCGGTCTGGGTGCGAATCTGCATGGGCGGACGGGTTTCGGCGGGCCAGAGGCCGGCGAAGAGGCTGAGCCAGTGGCCGCCTTCGAACTCGGTAAAGACCGGCGTGTTGCAGCAGGTGGCGAGGACGCGGCGAGTGGGGGCGCTGTCCGAGAGGCGGAACTCGGCGAGATTGGCCATGCCGTCAGGGAAGCGGACACGATCCTTGCGGTAGAGGATATAGGGCACGCCGCCGCTGGCAGCGGTCAGCGGGAAGGAAGGAGGCAGGGCGGCGAGGCGCTGGGCGGCGCTGCGGCAGGAATTGCAGTGACATTCTGCCGTGATGAAGGGGTCGCCCGTCACCTCGACGTGAAACTGGCCGCAGGCGCAGGTGAGCAAAGTGGTGGTCATCGGGGTGTTCCCTGTTGCTGAGGTCATCATGGCGACGGATTGCCCCTGCGTGTTTCGACACGATGGGCTCAGGCGACGCGTCCGGCAAGCGCGGAAGTTGCTTTCATACGAACATGTTGCACGGCTGTGCAGTGTCATCGGCTCGTCACGCAAGCTTCAAGTGAACGTCACGCAAGCTCACTAGACGGGACGGGCAGGTCGGGAGCCCCAGAGGGTGGATCACCTGTGCGCCCGGCCTTTCGGATTGTTTCGAATGGTTTCGCCCCTGGGCCGGCGCTCACCAAGAACATGGTCTGGCTGGAGCCGGGCGACCCGATGCGGGTGCGCCGGTCCGTTGGGAGACACGCATGAAGAACCTCAATCGCATGGGCCTTGCCGCCCTTTCGCTGACCCTTTCGACCTCGGTGGCCTTTGCCGCCACGGAAGTGACCTGGTGGCACGCCATGGGTGGCGAGCTGGGCACCAAGCTCGAGGAAATCGTCGCCGGCTACAATGCCAGCCAGTCCGACTATGTCGTGACCCCGGTCTACAAGGGCTCCTATGCCGAGACCATGACCGCTGCCATCGCCGCCTTCCGCGCCGGCGAGCAGCCCGAAATCGTCCAGGTGTTCGAAGTGGGCACGGGCACGATGATGGCCGCCAAGGGCGCCGTCTATCCGGTCTACCAGCTGATGGCCGACATGGGCGCCGCGTTCAACCCGGACGACTACCTGCCGACCGTCGTTGGCTATTACACCGACCTCGAGGGCAACATGCTCTCGATGCCGTTCAATTCCTCGACGCCGATCTTCTACTACAACAAGACCGCGTTCGAGAAAGCCGGCCTCGATCCCGAAACCCCGCCCAAGACCTGGGAAGAGCTCGAAGCCTTCTCCAAGCAGATCATTGAGGCGGGCGCGGCCACCTGTGGCTTCACCACCGGCTGGATTTCCTGGGCGCAGCTTGAGAACTTCTCGGCCTGGCACAACCTGCCCATCGGCACGCTGGAGAATGGTTTCGGTGGCCTTGGCGCCGAGCTGACCGTCAACGGCCCGCTGCAGGTCAAGCACTGGGAAAACCTCAAGAAGTGGCAGGATGAGGGTGTGTTCCAGTATGGCGGCCCCGGTGGCGCTGCCGACGCTCCGGCCAAGTTCTATACGGGCGAATGCGCCATGTACATGAACTCCTCGGCCTCGCGCGCGGGTGTCCTTGCCAATGCCGCGGACTTCGAAGTGGGCTTCGGCATGCTGCCGCATTATGAAGGCACCGAACCGCAGAACTCGATCATCGGCGGCGCGACCCTCTGGGTGCTGCAGGGCGCCGATGAAGCCCAGTACAAGGGCGTCGCCGACTTCTTCACCTATCTCTCCTCGGCCGAAGTGCAGGCCGACTGGCACCAGTTCACCGGCTACCTGCCGATCACCCAGGCTGCCTATGAGCTGGGCCAGAGCCAGGGCTATTACGAAGCCAATCCGGGTTCGGACGTGGCCATCAAGCAGATGACGCTCAATCCGCCGACCGAGAATTCCAAGGGCCTGCGTTTTGGCAATTACGTGCAGATCCGCGACGTGATCGACCAGGAATTCCAGGCGCTGCTTTCGGGTGAAAAGGGTGCCCAGCAGGCGCTGGACGACCTCGTGGCCCGCGGCAACCAGCTGCTGCGCGACTTCGAAGCCGCCAACCAGTAAGGCGCTTGCAATGCCGGGCGGGGCGCGTGATGCGCCTCGCCCTTTCGTCTTTTCGGGGCCGCCGTGACGGCGCTTCCGCGGATCGGGTCGATGGATACCAAACGCACAGTCTTTCCCAGCCGGGGCCTCCCCTATCTGCTGGTGGCGCCGCAGCTGATCATCACGCTGCTCTTCTTCATCTGGCCGGCCGGCCAGGCGGTGAAATCCTCGTTCGAGCGCGAAGACCCGTTCGGGCTGGCGACGAGTTTCGTAGGGCTCTCGCACTATCTGCGGCTGTTCCAGGAGCCGGCCTACCTCGCCTCGATCGGCCGGACGGCGGTGTTCGCGCTGGCGGTGACGGTGATTTCCATGGGGCTGGCACTGGTGCTGGCGGTGGCGGTCAACCGGCTGATCCGCTCGGCCACAACCTATTCAACACTGTTGCTCTGGCCCTACGCCGTATCGCCGGTGGTGGCGGGGATCCTGTGGTGGTTCCTGTTCAACGGATCGACCGGTATCCTGCCCTATATGCTGAGCTTCTTGGGGGTGGACTGGGACCACCAGCTCAATGGCACGCATGCGATGATCCTCATCATCGTAGCGGCGAGCTGGAAGCAGATTTCTTATAATTTCCTGTTCTTTCTTGCGGGCTTGCAGTCGGTTCCTCAATCGCTGAACGAAGCGGCGGCGATCGATGGGGCAGGGCCGTTCAAGCGGTTCTGGACCATTGTTTTCCCGCTGCTCTCGCCGACGACGTTCTTCCTGATGATCGTCAATCTCAACTACACGATGTTCGACACGTTCGGCGTGATCGATGCCACGACGGCCGGCGGGCCGAACCAGGCGACCAATACGCTGGTCTACAAGGTCTATTCGGACGGCTATATCGGTCTGAACCTCGGCTCATCCTCGGCCCAGTCCGTGGTTCTCATGCTCTTCGTCATTG
>CAMLKN010000292.1 GCA_946480655.1 uncultured Devosia sp.
GTGAAGACCAGGGCCATGCCCCGGTCTGGTCCGGTTCCGAACCAGTTGCCGATGGCATCCGCGCCTGATCCATCGGTCATGAAGGGGATCACCACGAACTGGGTCAGCGGCCCGATCATGAAGGCGGTCAGAGGCGACGCCGATTGTTCCACCGATTGGGCAAAGCCGAAAACCCGACCCTGGCGTTCGATGGGCACGACTTTCTGCAAGGTCGTGTGCTCGGCCGCTTCCGCATAAGGCCCAAGGAACATCCACACGAAGCACCCCGCGACCAGGAGCCAGTAGGAAGATTGGAGGGTGAAAACGCAGCACACCGACCAGGTGATGACATTGACCATCATAAGTGTCCGCAAGGGGTTCTTGCCCAGCCCGGTCTTCGAAATGACAATGCCGCTGATGATGAAGGCCATCGAGAGGACACCAAAGGTCAGGCCCCAGATCTCCACCGGCACCAGCGACAAGCCATAGGCGTCGAGCAGCGCCATGAAGATGCCACCCAGGAAATTGTTGAAGCAGGCAAAGAAGATCAGCGCGAAGAGCCCCGGCACGGCCCCGATCACCCGGATCGTCCCGGCAATATCGACCCGTTTGGGTTCAGCGGGCGCGTCGGCCGTCGGCTCTGCACGACCCTCGTCCACGTGAACGAAGACCATGTGCACAAGCACCAACACAGTTGCTACCAGGGCAAAGACCATCACGCCCAGCATCCCCGTATAGGCGACCATGAACCCGGAGATGACCGATGTGGTGAGAAAGCCGATGCCCGAAACCATGCCCACAAGACCATTGGCCTTGTCACGACGGTCCTCGGGAATGAGAATAGTCACCAGCGTTGGCAGGGCGATCGAGCGGATATTGCCCACGATCACCCCCAACATCACGACCAGGATAAAAGCCCAGAGATAGGGGCCATAGGGATTGGTGAAAGCCCCCTCCGGCTCGATGAGCACCATGACAACCCCGATCAGGTAGAGCAGGCCCGAAACCACGCTCGATCCGATCATGGCCAGCTTCTTGGGATTGTGGTCGACAATGGCGCCGAACCAGATGCCGAAGGCAGCCGTAAAGACCAGATAGATACCGGCAATCATACCTGTGGCAAACACAGACTGAGTCTCGAGAAAGACCCAGAATGTGACCGCGAACCAGACCGTGAAATTGGTGACGTTGGCGACTAGATTGTTGGCAAGGATCAGATGAAACGGCGTCATTTCGAAGTATCCACTTCTTCAAACCGGCAGAGAGAGTAGGCTCATCAAGCGGGGTGCTCAAATGATTTTGGCCTCACGCGCTGTCACCTTCTGTCAGCGGCGCGCCGGCGTCTGCGCGAGCTCCCGTACATCCCTTTTGCTGATGCGCTTCTCCCCATGTCGACGTTTGGCGATGTCGACTTTCGACACGCAACTCCGCCGCCATCGCATGGGCTTCATGCACTTGCGCAGTCAGATGTTTACCCAGCGTCAACCATACGCGCGCAGGCTCTTCGGGCTGCCAATGAAGGAGTGCCGCTATGCACGAGGATATCCAGAAGCGCGCCTATGCCCTGTGGGAGGCCGATGGCCGCCCCGAAGGACAGGACCAGAACTACTGGTTCAGGGCAATGAGCGAGATTGCTGCAGAGGCTGCCAAGGCTATCAAGCCGCCGCGCAAGCGCACGCCGCGTGTCAAGAAAGCCGCTTGACGCGGCCCGCGATGCCGGTTGCGCCTACCACATGCGCGGCCAGTAGAGATCGTTGCTGAAATCACCGGGAATGGGTGAAAGCCGCGCCAGTGCAGCGGCGGCGAGGTCAATCTGCCGGCACAGTTGCACGATATGCTCGGGCACCGGGCGATCTGTCACATATTGGCGCAATTGCCATTCATCGAGATGCAACAGGGCCTTGCGCCGGCGCGCCTCTTGCTCGACGGCTTCACTGTCAACTACCGGGCCAGAGCCGCTGCGCTGTGCGCCCGGCTCGCTCCACTCGCGCGTGTCGTTGATGACGGCAAATCGCATTTCTTGCGTTTCCAATGGCTTGCAGCGTTCTGCCGAAACCTGACATCAATCTGTCACACCACTGGTTACGGAACTGAAAATGGACCTTGGCCGCCTTGTGGGTCATGATAGGCTTGATCCATGTCCATCCTCTACCTCATGGCTGCACCAGCCGAGTATGGTCCGTGTCTGCGGGCCCGTATCCAACCCGTGATGATCGGCGTGGGGCCTGTAGAAGCCGCCGTCAATACGACGCGGGCGCTTGCCGAAAGGCAGCGCCAGCTGCCGCGACTTGTGGTGTCCTTGGGCTCGGCCGGTTCACGTTCGCTCGAACAATGCGGGGTCTATCAGGCCGTATCGGTAAGCTATAGGGACATGGATGCCTCACCACTGGGCTTTTCACGTGGCGTAACGCCCTTTCTCGACCTCCCCGCGACCCTGCCGCTCGAGCCGCTCGTGCCCGGGCTGACACCGGCCAGTCTGTCCACGGGCGCAGACATCGTCTCCGGTTCGGCCTACGATGCCATCCCCGAAGATATGGTCGATATGGAAACCTTCGCGGTCCTGCGAGCCTGTCAGGCCTTTGAACTGCCATTGTTGGCCCTGCGCGGCATTTCCGACGGCAAGGCAGAGCTCAGCCAGATGGCCGACTGGACACAATACCTGCACATCATCGACGAGAAATTGGCCGCCGCTGTCGACCGCATCGAGGCCCACTACGCGCTGGCGGCATGAAGCTACTTCCGACCCTGCTTTTTGTCGCGGCGCGAGCGCTGCCAGCGGGTCCACATCCGGCCGCCGCGCAACACCGCCGTGTTGACGGGCCCCTGCAGGAAGATCAGGTCCAGCGCCAGAAGCAGCAGGCCCAGTGGCAGCATCCAGATGCCCAGCACGGGTAGAAAACTGAAGATGCCGCCCAGAACCAGCAGGATGCCGAGGGGGATGCGCACCCATCGTGCTTCCGGCCGCCGCACGCGCGCCAGCCAACCGGCAGCAAGGCCGGGAACGCTCCGTTCGAGCCTGTCGAAAAGCCGGTTGAGGCGATCGGCGCTCTTGCTCATTCACATCCCTCCATCTCGACTAAGATGGCAATCGCTTGAGGCAGATCAAGGGCGCGGAACTCCATGGCCGACAATTCGTTGACCAGCAAAGATGGAGATACCCATGTCACTCGACGGCTTGCTCACCCAGCTTGGCCTGCAGCGCCCTCAACCCAATAGCCTGGAAGCGCAACTGGACGCTATGCGGCGCGACGTCCGTCGCGTTGGCAGCATAGTGGCCCG
>CAMLKN010000293.1 GCA_946480655.1 uncultured Devosia sp.
CTAGACCAGCGCGACCAGCAGCGCCAGGATCAGCAGGATCGCGACCAGCGGCGTCATGGTCAGGCGCTCGGGGAGGCTGCGCGAGATGGCATTGACCACGACGCCCAGGCCCATATAGGCGACGACGCCCCAGGCGGCCGGACTAAGCCATCTGGCATCGGGCCAGGCCGGCACCAGTCCAGCACGCATCAACAGCGTAGTGGAAAACAGCGCATAGAGCGGGATGGCCACCAAGCTGCCAATGCGCAGGCCGCCTGGGAGGACGCGATGTTGCCCGCCCCAGGCGAAGTGCCCGAACGGCGCGCCCAGCACCAAGGTAAACTGAAAGAGGGCCAGCGCGGCCATGAGAAGCGTGAAGATGATCGCTGCGGCCGCTGCCATGGTCTTGTCCCCTGCCCGGTTCTGTAGATCGGAATGAACGCCGCAGATGCAAGTGCGATGACACTTTTGGGCCACATTTGATTGACCGGACGTGCAACCCGCCAAGCGCCCAGGGCATTGGACACCTCGAAACAGGAGGTGATTTCAGATGCTTACCATGGCCCAAAGGCGCAGAAGAGCGAAGATGCTCAAGACAGGCGCCGCAGTGGCCGTCTTGACCATTGTGCTCACGCCAAGGCTGGACGACTTCAAGATGCCCGACATCGGCTTTCCGCTGATCACTGCGGCGATCGCGGCCCCGCTCGAATAGCCGGGCTTCAGGGGGTGTTGGCTTCCTTGGAGCGGGTGCGGTCGAGGCCGAGCCAGCGCTCGCGCAGGATCACCGCTATGCCCGAGGCGACGATGATGAGGGCACCGACGATCATCGGGATGGTGGGGACATCGGAAAAGAGGACGAAGCCGATGACGATGGTGAGGATCAGCGACACATATTCGAAGGGGGCGATGACCGACATGTCGGCATGGCGATAGCAATTGGTCAGCAGCAACTGCCCAATGCCGCCGAAGAATCCCGCGCCCACCAGGAGGGCCGCCTGCTCCGGCGTGGGCCAGACCCAACCAAGGGGGATAGTGAGAAGACTGAGGCCGCTGGCGCTGATGAAGAAGTAGGTCACAATGGCCTCGGTGCGCTCGGTCTGCACCAGGGTGCGAACCTGCAGCATGGCAAAGGCGGACAGGATTGCGGCCAGCAGCGCGGCGATGGCGCCAATCGCCTCGGCCTCTGCCAAGCCATTGCCAGCGGAAAAGACTGTGAGGCGCGGCCAGAGAATGATCATCACGCCCACGAGGCCGACGAGAACGGTGGTCCAGCGGAAGATATAGACCCGCTCCTGCAACAGCACGGCCGAGAGGATGACAATGATCAGGGGTGACGCATAGCCGATGGCTGTCGCCTCGGGGAGCGGCAGGCGCGTCAGCGCGAAAAACCCCAGGCTCATCGAGGCGACTCCGATGAGGCCGCGAAGAACGTGGCCCAACGGACGCCGGGTGGTGAACGCATTGGCCAGGGCACCTTTCCAGGCCAACCAGGCCAGGACTGGCAAGAGAGCGAAGAAGGAGCGAAAGAAGACCATCTGGCCGGAGGGGATGGTCTGGGTGGCCTTGAGCATAGTGGCCATGACCACGAAGGCACAGACCGAGGCAACCTTCAGCATTATGCCGCGAACGGGGCTGCCGGACGGACTGGCAGCGGGCCTCAATTCGGGCGCGGCTGAAGGCGCGGTCACTTCGGGTCCTGTTCCGGGGCCGGGAGGCCCCGCCGGGGTGGGGGCTATTTGCCGGAGGCTTCCAGCTTCTCGCGCGCAATGCGGGCCGTTGCGAAGGCCTTGTGCTCCTCGCCCACGGCGCTGCCGGTCTTGACGACCTTTCCGGCGGCATCCTGGATGGTCCAGTGCCAGTTGGTGTTGGGACCGACACCGCCCTTGCGGGTCAATTTGATCTGATAGGCAGATTGTTCACTCATGACGCTGCTTATGGCCCAGACTTGCCACTGGGGAAAGAGGGAATATCGGAAGCCCTGAGGCTCATGGGAGCTAGACCTGGGTTACCCGCAGGTCCACCTTGTCGCCGCCAAAGGTGAGCATGTCGCGAATGGGCTCGAAATCGCCCTCGGCATAGGGATAGTACCAGGCCTCGTCGGCACCATCGGCGGTGAGGGTCTTGATGGTGTAGAAATGCGCCTCGCCCGGACCGTCGTCCTGGCGACGCGTGTCGGATGCTTCGAGGATGCCGGGATGCACGTCGTCGAGAGGCACGAAGACCAATGGTGAATGACCCTGTCGTTCGAGGCTCAATGCCTTGATGGAACTGGCAATCTCGGCATCGTCGAACAGGATGTGGACACGCCCTTCCACTGGAGTGATGCGGGCAGCGCGGTCTCGGCGGTCGTCCATTTCGATTTCTCCATGCAGTCCTCAATCCGTGCCGGCATAACGCGCGAGAAAAAACTTAGGTTCACGCGCCTTGACTTCGCTCTGCTGTGATCCCTATATCCCCCGCAGCCTGTTAGCACTCACTTGAAGCGAGTGCTAACAGGTCCGAGATTGCATTCAGAAATGATGCCAAGAGGAACTTACCATGGGCTTCCGTCCCCTGCATGACCGCGTGGTCGTCCGTCGCGTCGACAGTGAAGAAAAGACCAAGGGCGGGATCATCATCCCCGACACCGCCAAGGAAAAGCCCTCCGAGGGTGTGATCGTTTCCGTGGGCCCCGGCGCCCGCGACGAAAACGGCAAGATCAATGCGCTGGACGTCAAGGCCGGCGATCGCGTGCTCTTCGGCAAGTGGAGCGGCACCGAGGTCAAGCTCAACGGCGAAGACCTGATCATCATGAAGGAAAGCGACATCATGGGCGTGATCGAAGCGTAATCCGCTTCTCGCGCCCTTTCTGTCGTCCCCCCAACCCAGATATTCTCAAGGAGCCATAAATGGCCGCCAAGGAAGTCAAATTCTCCACCGACGCCCGCGAAAAGATGCTGCGCGGCGTCAACATCCTCGCCAATGCGGTGAAGGTCACCCTCGGCCCCAAGGGCCGCAATGTCGTCATCGAAAAGTCCTTCGGCGCCCCGCGCATCACCAAGGACGGTGTCTCGGTGGCCAAGGAAATCGAACTGGAAGACAAGTTCGAGAACCTGGGCGCCCAGCTGCTGCGCTCGGTCGCTTCCAAGACCAACGACATTGCCGGTGACGGCACCACCACCGCGACCGTCCTGGGTCAGGCCATCGTCGTCGAAGGCGTCAAGGCCGTCGCCGCCGGCTTCAACCCGATGGATCTCAAGCGCGGTATCGACCTGGC
>CAMLKN010000294.1 GCA_946480655.1 uncultured Devosia sp.
GCTGCCCAATCTCGAAATCATCGCCAGCTTCGGCGTCGGCTACGACAATATCGACACCGCCGCGGCGCGCGCCCGCAATATCCGCGTCACCAACACGCCCGATGTGCTCAACGACGCGGTGGCCGAACTCACCATCGGCCTCATGGTCTCCCTGGCCCGCCGCATCCCGCAGGCCGACCAGTTCGTGCGCCAGGGCAAGTGGCCCCATGGCAATTTCGGGCTCTTCTCCGAACTGACCGGCAAGACCGTCGGCATTCTCGGCCTCGGACGCATCGGCAAGGAAATCGCCGTCCGCGCCCAGGCCATGAAGATGCGCGTCGTCTATTACGGCCGCCACCATCAGCCGTCCGTGCCCTACATCTACTATGACAAGCTCGAGGACATGGCCCGCGACAGCGACTGGCTCGTCGTCATCGCCCCCGGCGGCAAGGGCACCGAGGGCATCGTCTCGCGGAAAGTGCTCGAGGCCCTCGGCCCCGAGGGCCGTCTCGTCAACGTCGCCCGCGGCACGCTGATCGACGAAAAGGCCATGGTCGAGCTCCTGGTCAATGGCGGCCTCGGCGGCGCCGCGCTCGACGTCTTCGCGAACGAACCCCAGGTTCCCGCCGAACTCCTCGCGCTCGACAATGTCGTCCTCTCCCCTCACCAGGGCAGCGCCACGCATCAGACCCGCGACGCCATGGGCGCCCTGCTGGTTGCCAATCTGGAGCGGCATTTCGCCGGCGAACCGCTGATCAGCGCCGTGGTGTGAGCCCCATGCGCCTGCTCCGCATCCTGCTTGGCGTGGTGCATGTCGTGGTCGGCGCCGCTTGTTCGCTGATCGCCTTACCCTATGTCGCCATCTTTCTGGGTGCCGACAGCTTCTCCAATCCCACCCAGGTGCGCTTCGGGCAGGAATTCGCGCCGCTGCTGTTCATCTACTTCCTGCCCAGCCTTGTCGGCGGCATCGGCCTTCTCTTCGACGCCGTCTGGGCCCGCCGCCTGCTCCTGCTGCAGGCCGTGGCCTATCTGTTCCTCGTGCCGCTCGGCACGCTGCTCGGCCTAGCTGGCTTCCTCATCCTGCTGCTCGATCGCGGCGCCCGCTTCGGCCTCCGCGGTTTGCCGGCGCCGCAAGTCAATGTTTTGCTGACGATGGTCATGGTCGGCTCCGGCATGCTGGCAGGTCTGCTGGCCCTCTTCCGCTACCATGGCGACATTGCCCCCATGGGGCTCGATGCCTGGCTCTATCCCGCTGCCGCGCTCTTCCTGCTCACGCTGATCGTGTTTCTCGTTCGCGTCGTGCCGGCCTGGTCCTATGGTCGCGGCGAATGGCGGGCCTGGACGCCGTCAGGGCCGGTCAATCCGACCCATGCCGCCGCACAGCAGGAGCGTATCGCCCGCCTCGCGGCCGATCCGGCCACCGCCGACTATGCCCGGCGGATAGAAGCAGGCGAGAGCTGGAGCGACGCGCAGATCGCCTATGACCGCGATCCCGCCATGCTCTGCTCCTGCCATCATCTCCAGCCCATCGAGGCCGGCCTCCGGGCCGGCGGCTACCGCATGCGCCTGGGGATGAACAACTATGTCGAGGCCGATTGCTTCCTCGATCCGGCAGAACTGCAGCGCCGTTATCGCCTCGCCCCGCCGGCCGAATACCTGGTCTATCCGCCCGAGCGCGACGGCGCCGACGAAACCCCGGCCGTCCGCTGCACCGAACACGGCTTTGCCATCCTCGCCAGCCGCTATCCGACCGCGCGCCACTTTCCCTGAGCCTATTCCAGGTCCACCTGCTCCATCACTCCCGCTGCATGGATGCACACGATATCGAGCCGCTCCGGTCCGAGATTGATGAACTTGTGCGGCACGCCCGCCGGGGCAATGGCAATGTCGCCCGGCCCGACCTCGAAGACCTCATCCCCGATCACCACTTCCGCGCGGCCGCGCCGCACCACCCAGGTTTCGGGATAGGGATGGGTATGCAGGCCCGGTCCCTGGCCCGGCTCATTGTCCACCGCAAAGAACGAGATCGGCATACCATAGGCCTCGCCCTCGAAGCGGATGGTGCGGCTTTTCGATGCTGGGCGGTCGGCGGCACGCAGGATATGGGCCATGTTTTCCTCCATTTGCATGATCGACGGATGGCGCGGCAGCAGACCGACATGCCAGAGCGAACCTCCCCTGCATTTCTGCCCGGTTAACACCGCGCCCGGAACCCGATAGCTTCACTGCGAATCCGGAATGTGGGCCGCATGGCCCCGGGGGAGTTGAGACGATGAGTGATTGGTGGCGTGGCGGAGTGGTCTATCAGGTCTATCCGCGATCCTTTCAGGACAGCAATGGCGATGGCGTGGGCGACCTGCCAGGCATCATCGACCGGCTCGACCACATTGCCAGTCTCGGTGTCGATTGCATCTGGCTTTCGCCGCTCACCAAGTCGCCGCAGGCCGACATGGGCTATGACGTGTCGGACTACATGGCCGTCGATCCGCTCTTCGGCTCGCTTCAGGATTTCGACCTCCTGATCGAGAAGGCCCATGCCCTGGGCCTCAAGGTCATCATGGACCAGGTGGTCAGCCACACCTCCGACCAGCATCCCTGGTTCGGGGAATCGTCCTTCAGCCGCGATAATGCCAAGGCCGATTGGTATGTCTGGGCCGATGCCAAGCCCGATGGCTCGCCGCCCAACAACTGGCTCTCTGTCTTCGGCGGCTCCGCCTGGGAATGGCATACTGCGCGCAAGCAGTATTACCTCCACAACTTCCTCACCTCGCAGCCCGATCTCAATTTCCACAATCCGGCGGTGCAGGACGCCGTTCTGGACGTCATGCGCTTCTGGCTCGATCGGGGCCTCGACGGGTTCCGGCTCGATACCGTCAATTACTATTTCCACGACGCCCAGCTGCGCTCCAATCCGCCGCTCAAGTCGTTGAAGGGCCAGCCGGCCACCAATCCCTATGACATGCAGAGCCACAAGTACTCCAAGAGCCAGCCGGAGAATGTGGGCTGGCTCAAGAAGGTCCGAAAGCTCCTCGACCAGTATCCGGGTGCGACCAGCGTGGGCGAAGTGGGGGACGACGAGCGCGGCCTCGAATTGATGAAGGCTTACACATCCGGCACCTCGCTGCTGCACATGTGCTATTCCTTCGATTTTCTCGGGCCCAAATTCACCGCCAAACACTTCCGCTCCAAGGTCGAAGCCTTCTTTGCCGGCGGCGAAACCGGCTGGCCCTGCTGGAGCTTTTCCAA
>CAMLKN010000295.1 GCA_946480655.1 uncultured Devosia sp.
CGGCGATTCGCGCCACCGTATCGAGCGGCCGCATGATGCGCGAGATGCGGCGCGAAATGGCCAGCAGCACCGAATCCCCCGCCGAATGGCCGATGCGTTCCTCCAGTTCCATGAAGCGATCGATATCGATCAGGAACACCGCCGGCTTGGTGCCGCCCGGCGTGCGAGCGCGCACAAGCGCCCGCTCCAGCCGGTCGAGGAAGAGCTGCCGATTGGGTAGGCCCGTAAGGCTGTCATGCACAGCGTCATGCAGAAGGCGCTCGCGCGAGGCGCGGTCCTCGGTGACGTCCTGCAGGGTGCCCACGATGCGATTGACCTGGCCGTCGCCACCCAGGACCGGTTTCACGCGCATGCGGAAGGTGCGGTAGTTGCCGTCGTGCCCGGCGACCCGCATATCCGCGGAAACCTTGCCGCGCCGCAACTCGACCAGCGTGTCGAAGGCGGTGCGGAAGCGGTCGCGGTCATCGGGGTGGACACGGTCGAGCCAGCGCTTGATGGCGCCGCGCAGGGCGCCGCGCTTTTCTCCCAGCCTTATGGCCAGTTCGTCGCTGACCGTCACGCGGTCGCGCTCGATATTCCAGTCAAAGACAAAATCCCCCGAGCCCGTGAGGGCCAGCGCGCGGCGCTCCACCTCGCTCAGCGTGCCAATGGAAACCTGTCCCTCCGAGAACGCATGCTGCACCGCGGTAAAGCCCAGCAGCATGACGATGAGCACAAGCCCGCCCCCCACCGCCGGCTGGGCCACGTCATTGGTCACCTGCCCCGAAATCACCAGCCAGGCATAGAACAGCCAGGCGATCAGGATGATCCAGGTCGGCACCATGAGAACGGCCCGGTCATAGCCGCGCAGCGCCAGGAGCAGGATGAGGAAGAAGCCCGAAATGCCGAGCAGGGCCAGAACCAGCCGGGCAATGGTGGCGGCAATGGCGGGCTGGAAGAAGGCGAATAGGAAGAGCGCGAGGAAAAGCGCGGCAAGACCGAGCGCCAGGTGAATGAAGCGCAGATGCCAGCGATGCAGGTTGAGATAGATGAACAGAAAGCCAGCCAGGGTCGTGGCGATACCGGCCTCGGCCGCCGCGCGCCAGGGCTGGATGCCGCTGGCCGAGAGGCCCAGGATGCGGCCCAACAGGCCAAAATCGATCAAGAGATAGGCCAAAACGGCCCAGGCAAAGGCTGCAGTTGCGGGGAACACGCCCCTTCCCTTGACCACGAACATGATGGTGAGGAACACCGCCGCCAGCGAAGCCACGCCCAGCACGACACCCCTGAAGAGCGTGAAGGAGTTGACGTAGTCGCGATAGGCGCCGGGCTCCCAGAGGTAGAATTCAGCGAGATCGTCGCTGGCCAGTTCCACGATGACGGTCATGGTGGCGCCGGGATCGAGCGTCACCTCGAACACGTCCGCTTCGGGATCGCTCACCCGCACTGGCCGGATGCCGGCGCTGGGCGTGATGGCGGTGACGCGGCTTCCACCCAGATCGGGCTGGAAAACACCCGAGCCGGGCAGCCGGAAGAAGGGGGCGACGAGCAGGCGCTGAATCTGCTGGTCGCTGTCATTGCGCAGCGCGATCAGGGCGAAATAGGGATTGGTGCCCGGCTCACTGGCCAGAACTTCGATGCGCCGGATGATGCCGTCGGCGTCGGGTGCGGTGGACAGTTGCACGCGTCCGTCCTGCCCGGGCACGATTTCCACGACATCGGAGAGGTTGACCGCGTTGACATCTTCGGGGACGGAAATGACCTCGAAGGCCCTGGCGGAGACAAGGCCGGACAGCGCGAACGCAAGACAGATCGCGAGTGCAAGAACGTGACGCATCGGGGGCAGTTAAATCCTGCGCTAGGCTTCATTATGGCGGCAGTCTGGGAACAGGCGCGAAGTCCCGACAAGCCTTTGTCTTCTTGATCCTCCAGCGGAGCGGTAACTTGGTACGGGAGATTGACGCTTGCGACAAGCGCCGGACACTGTTGCGCGAAGGCAACAGTGTCGCAATTCAGGTCAGGCGCACCCCCGCGAACGACTGGTCGGCCACGCTGTCGCAGAGGGTCGACCACTCGCAGCCAGTACAGGCAGCACGCGTAGACCCTGCTCGAAAAGCGGTGCGTAACTCGGCAAGGGTCGGTTTTGCCAGGACCAGACCATCGAGATCGTCGAGTCCAAGGCGCTTGGACACGGCCAGGCGCGCCAGGCGGTCGCGCTCGCGCACGCTGGCATTGTGACAATGCGTATTGGCCACGCCCAGCAGCGGACCGCAGATATCGTCGGGTCCGTCGACCAGTTCGATCGCTTCTCCCGCACCGAGCCGGGTGACGATGCTGTCGTAGTTTTCCGTAAAGGCAGGGGTATAACCCCTGCCGATATAGGTCATGAGGCACAATAGGTGATGTGCCCGAAGCCGGACCGTCAACGGGTCGACCAGTGCTGAACGCCGGCGAGGCAAGCGGCCGCCAGCACTGACTTGAGGACGCCGCCGACGATGAAGGGCAGGACGCCATGGACGATGGCAGGCTCAACACCGATGAGCACGGCCAGCCAGGAGGCGCCGAGGACCAGGCAGGCCATGTTGCCCAGCAGCGCAGCTGCAAAGGCCAGGACCGGACGGGATCCGTTCCAACCGCGTTCCGTCAACCAGCCGACCAGCATGCCGCATACCGGAAACGCAAAGAGGTAGCCGCCTGTCGAACCGAGGAAATGCTGGGCGCCGGACGCGCCGCCGGCCAGCACGGGCAGGCCAAGCGCGCCTTCCAGCAGCCATGCCACAATCGTCAGGCCGCCCAGGCGCCAGCCGTAGAGCGCGCCGACCATGGTGACGGCGAAGGTCTGCATGGTCATGGGCACCGGCACCATGGGCACCTCGACATAGGACGACAGAGCCAGGAACAGTGTTCCCAATACAACGGCTCCGGCCTTCCACGCCATTGACCTTTCGGCCAGTTTCAACGGCCCGCTCGCGGGAAGTACCTGCTCAGGTGACGGGGTCATGATTCACTCCTCGTGAATTATAGATAATTTTGACTTGTTATATATAACTGTACCTTTGTGGGGTCGGCAATGGTTCTTTGAGAGCTCCGCCCCTATCGGCGCCGAGAGGCCTTCCCCTGCAGGTCCCCACTATCCGCGCTTCGCGCCGGCCTATGCTGTCCCAGACAACGCCGAACCAGGAACAGCTCAAACAAAATATCCCCGCCCCAATTCCCTCCCCCATACTCCCATCCATCCCCGTCA
>CAMLKN010000296.1 GCA_946480655.1 uncultured Devosia sp.
GGCGCGGGCGTTTCCACGTCGGCCGGCGAGGGCGTCACCTGGTTCTCTTCGGTATTGCCCGTGGGCTGGGCCAGCTCGGCCGGCTCCTCACTCTCCACCACAGATGGCGTATCGGTCTCGACCACTTCGCTGTCGAGCTGGCCCAGCCGGATATTGGAGAATTCCTCGATCGGCACCAGGTCGACGGCAATGGACTGCACGGTCGGCTCGAGGGGCTCGGTCAATCCAAGATTGATGAGACCCAGCACCAACAGCAGAACGTGGACGGATGCCGATACGACGAGGCCGGTACGCATGCCCGGGGCCTACCTCTCGCGCTCGGTGACGAGCCCGATCTTGGTATAGCCGGCGGCCGAGAGCAGGCCCATGACCCGCATCACCGTGCCGTAATTGGCCGTGGTGTCGCCGCGCAGGTAGATGCGATCTTCCACCGTGGCCAACGTGCCCATCGTGGTCACCAGATCCGCTTCGGCAACAGGGGCTTCATCGACGAAAATGGCCCCATCCGGCGAGACCGAAACCGTGATCGGCCGTGTCTGACTGGGCAACTCGTTAGCCGCCGTGCGCGGCAGGTCCACCGGGACGCCCGACGTCATCATCGGTGCGGCCACCATGAAGATGATGAGCAGCACCAGCATGACGTCGACCATCGGCGTCACGTTGATTTCGCTCATGACGGCCCGGCTCTTGCGGCGTCGGCGGCGTCCGCCGCCCCCGCCACCCGATGCGACACCCATGCCCATGTCAGCGGCTCCGGGCTTCGAGCTGGCGAGACAGGATCGTGGAGAATTCGTCGGCAAAGCCCTCGAGACGCCCGATCATCTTGCCGGCGTCGGACGAGAGCTTGTTATAGGCGATAACCGCCGGGATAGCCGCGACGAGGCCGATGGCCGTTGCGAACAGGGCTTCCGCAATCGGGCCGGCCACGACCGCGAGATTGGTGTCGGACGAGGCGGCGATGTTGGTGAAGGCATTCATGATGCCCCAAACGGTACCGAAAAGGCCGATGAATGGACCGGCCGAACCCACCGTGGCGAGGAAGTTGAGACGCTTCTCGAGATACTCACTCTCGCGGGCGATAGCCACGTCGAGCACCTTGTCGAGGCGCTGCTGCATGCCAAGGAAGCTGGCCGCATTCTGCTCGTGACTGCGCTTCCATTCCTTCATGGCTGCGACAAACACGGCGCCGAGACCGCCCGAGGGCTTCTCGGCCTGCTGCTGGTAAAGCTCTTCCAGCGACTGCCCGGACCAGAATGTGCGCTCGAAGCGGTTCATCTCCGCATGGGTGCGCCGGTAGGCGATGGTCTTGTCGATGATGATGGCCCAGCACCAGATCGAGGCGCCGAGCAGCCCCAGCATCACCGACTTGACGACAAAGTCGGCGGCCCAGAACAGGCCCCAGATGGAGAGGTCAGCATGGGGAGCGGCCGCTCCCACTGCATCCATGGCTTCCATGAAACGTATTCCTTCTGGCCGTCTCGTGCATGCGGCCCCATTGCCTGTGCGATGGGGACGAAATCTGTCAAAATTAAGAGAAATGCCCGCATTTCCGGGCGCTGGAGTAGTCCGGCGCGGCGCAAATCTGCCTATCCGCTCCTTATGGTCACCGAAGGGTTAACAAACCGATTCCGCCAGCCTTTGTGCGATTTGCCCCAGATCAAGAACCTGCGAGCCAGCCGGGATCATACTGACTTCAAAATGGGCATGCCCTGTTCGGGGGATTGGCCATAGGGAGGCAGATTCGATGTCACATGTTGTTGTTCTCGGCGCCGGCCTGGGCGGTACGATCATGGCCTATGAACTGCGCGACCGGCTCGGCGCGGAGCACCGGATATCGGTGATCAACAAGGGCGCCCGCTACTCCTTCGTACCCTCGAATCCCTGGGTCGCCGTGGGCTGGCGCGACAGGCAGGATGTCGAGATCGACCTTGGACCGGTCTTTGCCCGGCGCGACATCGGCTTCTTTCCCCAGGGTGCCCGCCGCCTCGATCCGGCGGCCCGCAGGATCGAGCTGCTCGACGATAGCCATGTCGACTATGACTATCTCGTCATCGCCACCGGCCCCGAACTCGCCTTCGACGAGATTGAAGGTTTCGGCCCGGAGCATGAGACGCAGTCGGTCTGCTTCATCGATCATGCCGTATCGGCCAAAGCCGCATTCGATCGCCTCGTTGCCAATCCTGGGCCTGTGATCATCGGCGCGGTGCAGGGGGCGTCCTGCTTCGGCCCCGCCTATGAATTCGCCTTCATCCTCGACAAGGCCCTGCGCGACGCGAAGGTGCGCGACAGGGTTCCGATGACCTTTGTCAGCTCCGAACCCTATATCGGCCATCTCGGCCTCGACGGTGTCGGCGACACCAAGGGCCTGCTCGAAAGCGAGATGCGGCAGCGGCACATCAAGTGGATCTGCAATGCCAAGGTCGACAAGTTTGCCGACGGCAACCTGCAGGCTGCGGAGATCGGCGAGGATGGGACGGCCATTCGCCAGCACACCCTGCCCTATTCCTACGCCATGATGCTGCCTGCCTTCCGGGGCGTTGCGGCAGTGCGGGGCATCGAGGGGCTGACCAATCCGCGCGGCTTCATCCTTGTCGACAAGCACCAGCGCAACCCGGCCTTTCCCGAAATCTTCGCCGTTGGGGTCTGCGTGGCGATCCCGCCCACCGGCAAGACCCCGGTGCCAGTGGGCGTGCCCAAGACCGGTTTCATGATCGAATCCATGGTGACGGCAACCGTGCACAACATTGCCAATCTGGTCGCCGGCAAGCCGCCCCAGGCCGAGCCGACCTGGAATGCCATTTGCCTTGCCGATTTCGGCGATGGCGGTGTCGCCTTTGTCGCCCAGCCCCAGATCCCGCCGCGAAACGTCAACTGGGCTGCATCCGGCATATGGGTCCACGCGGCCAAGATCGCCTTCGAAAAATACTTCCTGCACAAGATGCGCTCTGGCACCTCCGAGCCCTTCTACGAAAGGCTTGCCCTGCAGGTCCTGGGGATAGACAAGCTCAAGGCGATCAAGCTGGATGAGGCCGCGCCGCCGACCTAATTCGTTCAGGCGCCGGGCACCAGAATAGCCCTGAGGTTTGCGGGCAACCGCGCCGGCCCGCCACTCATCTTGATGGCAACCACGGTCACCTGGGCCGAAGCGATGAGCTTGTCGTTCCGCGATATCGTCTGGTCCAGCACCAGCCGCACGCCGCTGCTCTCCACCAC
>CAMLKN010000297.1 GCA_946480655.1 uncultured Devosia sp.
ATTGGTGCGGATGAGCGCGGTGAGCTGCGGCGGCAGGTCGCCGATATAGGTGGGCTGCAGGCCATTGTCGTCGACCAGGCACGGCACTTCGACGGCCGCGGCATTGGGCAGAGAGGTGATCACGCCATTGTTCCGGAGATTGCCGTAGATGACCGAGGGTTCGCCCGTCCAGACCGAATTGACGATGGACGAGGCATATTCCTTGGACTGCTTGACCTCGATCCGGTCGGCCTTCTTGTAGTCCTCGCTGGTCTTCTTCCAGCTCGCGATCTGCTCGACGCAGCGCTTAGGGTATTCATCGAGGGGAATCCCGAACTTCTCGATGATGTCCTCGCGGCCTTCCTTGATGAAATAAGGCGTGTACTCGGCAAAGTGCTCGGAGCTTTCGGTAACGAAGTATCCCAGGCGCGTCATCATCTCGTAGCGCACCTTGTTGGGGCAGCGCGGATTCCAGCCGGGCTTGGGGGCGCGGCCTTCGCGATAGGCGCGGTGCAACTCGGGATAGAGATCCTTGTAGGTCCCGTCCGCCTGGCGGTGCTCGAAGTTGAGGAAGAAGGCCATGTGGTTTATGCCGGCCGACCGGTAGCGGATCTCCTCGTAGGGAATGTCGAGGTCGTGGGCCAGTTCGTGCGCGGTGCCCTGCACCGAGTGGCAAAGACCAACCTGCTTGATGGTCGGGTACTTTTCCGAAATGGCCCAGGTGTTGATCGCCATGGGGTTGACGTATTGCAGCATGACGGCGTTGGGCGCGACCTGCAGCATGTCCTCGCAGATGCTCCAGAGATGGGGCACGGTGCGCAGACCGCGCATGATGCCGCCGATGCCCAACGTATCGGCGATCGTCTGGCGGAGATTATACTTCTTGGGCACGTCGAAATCGATGACCGTCGACGGCTCATAGCCGCCGATCTGGAAGCAGACGACGACGAAATTGGTGCCATCAAGGGCTTCGCGCTGGTTCGAGTAGGTCTTGACCGTCGCGGGCACGCCCAGCGTCTTGACCAGCTTGCCGGCAATGATGGCGCTTTCTTCAAGGCGCGTGGGATTGATGTCCATCAGCCGGACTTCGGCACCTGCCAGCGCCGGGCGCTGCAGGATGTCGCCGACGATGTTCTTCATGAACACGGACGAGCCGGCGCCGATGAAGGTGATCTTGGGGTTTGCCATTTTAAGATAAGCTCCGGAAACTAGGCGGCTATTTCAAATGCGGCGCGGACCAGCCGGGCCGTATATTCGGTTTTGGGGTTGATGAGAACTTCGTTGACCGGCCCCTGCTCAACGATTTTGCCGTGCTGCATGACCATGACACGGTGGCAGAGTGCGCGCACGACCTTGAGGTCGTGGCTGATGAACAGGTAGCTTAGGCCTCTCTCGTCCTGCAGTTTGCGCAGCAGGTCGATGATCTGTGCTTGCACCGACAGGTCGAGCGCTGAGGTCGGCTCGTCGAGCAGGATGAATTCGGGTTCGAGCGCTATGGCGCGGGCAATGGCGATGCGCTGGCGCTGCCCGCCGGAGAATTCGTGCGGGAAGCGCTGCAGGATATTGTCCGGCAGCCCGGCATCGCGAAGGGCCTGGCGAACCCGGTCGACCCGTTCGCGGCTGTTGGCGCCGATGCCGTTGACCACCAGCCCCTCCTCGATGATCTGGCGGATCGACATGCGCGGGTTAAGGCTGGCGAATGGATCCTGGAAGACGATCTGCATGCGGCTGCGCAGCGGGCGCATGGCCTTTCGATCGCGGCCATCGATACGTTCGCCATCAAACCATATCTGGCCGCCCTGATTGCCGATCAGGCGGATAAGAGCCTGGCCGAAGGTCGTTTTGCCCGAGCCGCTTTCGCCGACAATGCCGAGCGTCTCATGTCGCATCAGCTTGATATCGAGATTGTCCACGGCCTTGAGCTCGAAAAAGTCGGGCCTGAACATGCCGCCACGCTTGAGCGTATAGGTAACCCTGACCTCCTTGCCCTCGAGTATGGTCTCGTGCGCGCCCTCTTCGAGCGGCAAGGCCGTGCCCTTGGGTTCGGAGGCCAGCAGGTGCCTGGTATAGGGGTGCTGCGGATTGGCGAAGAGGGCCTCGGTCTCGTTGTGCTCCTGCACCCGGCCGTTCTGCATCACATAGACATATTCGGAGAACTGGCGGACGATCGTCAGGTCATGGGTGATGAGGATCACCGCCATGCCGTACTTGTCCTTCAAATCCTTGATGAGATTGAGGATCTGCGCCTGAACGGTCACGTCCAGCGCAGTAGTCGGTTCGTCGGCGATCAGCACTTCGGGGCGATTGGCGAGCGCCATGGCGATCATGACACGCTGCCGCTGCCCTCCGGACAGCTGGTGCGGATAATTGTTGAGGCGGGCACGCGGTTCGGGAATCTGCACCTCTTCGAGCAGCTTCTCCGCCCGGACCATCGCCTCCTGCCGGGAGACCCTATTGTGCAGGTGGATGATCTCGCAGATCTGCTGGCCGATCGTATAGACCGGGTTGAGCGAACTCATCGGCTCCTGGAAGATCATAGCGATGTCGTTTCCGCGCAGCTTGCGCATCTCGCGGTCGTTCATCGAAACCACATCCTTGCCGGAAAGGGTGATGCGAGTCTGCGGCAGAATGGTTGCGCGCTTGGTGAGGAGCTTCATCAGCGTCCGCGCCGTGACTGACTTTCCCGAGCCGCTTTCACCCACCAGCGCGATGGTTTCGCCCTTGTGGAGCTGGAAAGAGACGTCGCGCACGGCGTTCACCACGCCGCCCTCGACCTTGAAATCGACACCGACATTGCGGGCATCGAGGATCAACTCGCGACCGTGACTGCCCAGATCGTGCCGCTCGCTGGGCGCAAGATTTTCCGAAGTCATGGTCTGCTCCTCAGTAAGGGTCGACGGCATCGCGCAGGCCGTCACCCAGCGCATTGAAGGCAAAGACAGTGATGAGCACGAAGATCACGGGCGACAGGATCCATGGATAGGAGCCGATTACCGAGAAGGTGCCCGTATCCTGCAGCATCAGGCCCCAGGAGATCAGCGGCGGCTTCACTGCAAAGCCGAGAAAGCCAAGGAAGCTCTCGAGCAGCACGACGCTGGGGATTGCCAGGGTGATGGCGACGATGATGTGGCTCAACACGTTGGGCAGGATATGGCGGGTGATGATGCGTCCGTCACTGGCCCCCACGGCGATGGCGGCTCGCACATAATCGATGCGGGCAAGCGACAGCGTT
>CAMLKN010000298.1 GCA_946480655.1 uncultured Devosia sp.
GGCGCCGGCACGCGATTGATGCCGACGTCGATGACCACGGCGCCCGGCTTGATCCAGTCGCCCTTGATCATCTGCGGGCGACCGACGGCAGCCACGACGATGTCGGCCTGACGGACGACGCCGGCGAGGTCTTTCGTGCGCGAATGCGCGACAGTGACCGTGCAATTGTCGCGCAGCAGCAGCTGCATCATCGGCTTGCCGACCAGGTTGGAACGGCCAATGATGACGGCATTCTTGCCCTCAAGGCTCCCCAACTCATCGCGCAGCAGCATGAGGCAGCCAAGCGGCGTGCAGGAGACCGGGCCCGGCAGGCCGATCTGCACCTTGCCGACATTGGCGGGGGTGAAGCAGTCGACATCTTTGGCCGGGTCGATGGCTTCGATGACCTTGTTCGGATCGATGTGCCTGGGCACCGGCATCTGGACGAGAATGCCGTGGACGGCCGGATCGGCGTTGAGCTGGTGCACCAGCGCCAGGAGGTCAGCTTCGGATGTATCCGCTGGCAATTCGTGCTTGAAGGAGTTCATGCCGACTTCGGCGGTCTGCTTGGCCTTGGAGGACACATAGACCTGGCTGGCCGGGTCCTCACCGACGATGACCACAGCCAGACCCGGCGTGATGCCGTGCTCGGCCTTGAGGCGGGCGACGTGGCCGGCAATACGACCCCGAAGATCTTCGGCAAAGCGTTTTCCGTCGATGATTTTTGCGGTCATATCGGCCTCGATCTGCTTGAATGCGCCCGGCCGGGAACAGGTCCCGGCTATCGGCTTCGACATAAGGGATGCGTAATGATCCGTCCATTGCTTTGCCTGCTACTCCTCGCCCTTTCGGGCACCGCCGTGCTGGCGCAGGACGCCTCGCTCGAAAAGCGTGTGATGAAGCTCCATGCGCTGGCCGGCGGCGACTGGTGCGAGCCGGATGCGGTGCCCTTCGACCCCGAGGACCGGTTCAGGAGCTGGACCTTTTCCTACCAGCCGAGCTGGGATCCGGAAGGCGAGCCCGAGGACGTGACGCTGTTTCGCGTCTGGTGCATGTCGGGCGCCTACAACGTCAACCATGCCTATTACATCCTGACCGAGTTCGAGGGCCTGATGCCCCTCAGCTTCGCCACCCCCACCTTCAAGACTGTCTATGGCGAGAGCGGTGACGTCGATGCGCCGCTGGAAAGCCTGACCCTCACCGGTCTCGGGACCAGCAACTTCCTCGTCAATTCAGAGTTCGATGCCGAAACACTCACCATTTCCTCGACCAGCTATTGGCGCGGCATTGGCGATGCCAGTTCGGCCGGTACGTGGGTGTTCGAGGATGGCGAGTTCACATTGGTGCGCTACGACATCGACGCCAGCTATGATGGCGAGGTGAACCCGGAAACCGTGATCGACTACCAGGGCTAGGAGGCCGGGATGGCTGAGCAGAAAACCAAGCCTGGCACCGGCGACGTGGGCGAATTTCTCGCGCAGATCGAGGACGATCAGAAGCGGGCCGATGCCCATGCACTGGTGGCGCTCATGGGTGGGGTGACCGGCGAGCCCCCCGTGCTCTGGGGCACGATCGTGGGCTTCGGCCAGTACCACTACAAGTATCCCACCGGCCACGAGGGCGATTCGTGCCTCGCCGGCTTCTCACCGCGCAAGGCCGAGTTCAGCATCTACCTGATGGGCACGTACTTCCCAGAGGAAAACGAGCGGCGCGAGGCGTTGCTTGCGAAGCTGGGCAAGCATCGGATGGGCAAGGCCTGCCTCTATGTGAAGCGGCTCAGGGACATCGACCTGGATGTGCTGCGCGAGCTGACCGAGATTTCCGTCAAACGGCTGCGTGAAACCTATCCGGCGACCAAACCTCAATAAAAAAGGCCGCCACAGCATCTCTGCCGGGCGGCCTCTTGGGGAAAATGGCCCACCGCGCTGTTGAGGGCTTGGGGGACATGCGGCAAACCACTTCCCGCTCATCGGTTGCATGGGTCGTTTGCGTCTCCGATGAACTGATCGAGAAGATGGTGGGCAATTGCGGCGAGAAAAGAGCGGCTCACCGAAGTGTGAAAGTTGCAGAGGCCCCGGCGGCCGCGTTGAGAAGCCGTCACACGGGTCCTATATTGGCGGGCATTGATAGAGACGATTCCACATAGGCCGCCCGATCCGCGGGCTGCACCCGAGGACCCATATGACGACACTCAGCCCGCCGCGCCTTGAAACCCAGTCCTTCACCGACCCGGAAGCAGCGTGGGCCCATATCGCCCAGATCTATCACCGCAACTGCGATTTCATCCGCGGCCATCTCGAGGCTCTGAGCCGGGGCGACGTGCCCGGTGGGCGCGTGCGTGCCTTCTATCCGCAGGTGGAAGTGCGCTCGACCAGCTATTCCAAGCATGAGAGCACCCTGCCCTATGGGTATCTGCATACGCCGGGCCTCTATCGCACCACGGTGACGGCGCCGGACCTGTTCAAGGGGTATCTCCAGGAGCAGTTCGCCGTCATCCTCAAGAACCATGGTGGCACGATCGACGTGGGCGAGTCCGAGACACCCATCCCGCTGCACTATGCGCTGGGCCTGCGCCAGCATGTCGATGGCGCGACGCTTAATGCGCTCGACGTGCCGCTGCGCGACCTGTTCGACGCGCCGGACCTGGCCAATACCGACGACGAGATTGCCAACGGCACCTATGTGCCGCCGCGCGGCGGACCCTATCCGCTCTCGGCCTTTACGGCGCCGCGGGTTGACTATTCGCTGTTCCGGCTGGCCCATTACACCGGCACCGATGCCGAGCACTTCCAGAACTTCGTGATCTTCACGAACTACCAGTTCTATATCGACGAATTCTGCCGCATCGCCAAGGACCACCTCAAGAACAGCCACGCAGTGTACCAGCGCTTCGTCGAGCCCGGAAACGTGGTGACCGACAACATGCTGACCGGCGGCGGCGTATCGGGCACGGTGCCGGTGCGGGTGCCGCAAATGCCGGCCTACCACCTGGTGGCCGAGCGCGGCAAAGGCATAACCATGGTCAACATCGGCGTCGGCCCGTCCAACGCCAAGACCATTACCGACCACATCGCGGTGCTGCGGCCGCATGCCTGGATCATGCTGGGGCATTGCGCGGGCCTGAGAAACTCGCAGGAACTGGGCGACTACGTTCTGGCCCATGCCTATGTGCGCGAGGACCATGTGCTCGACGCCGACCTGCCGCTTTCCGTCCCCATCCCGGCCCTGGC
>CAMLKN010000299.1 GCA_946480655.1 uncultured Devosia sp.
GCCAAGGCCAAGATGTGGGAAAAGGTCGAGCGGCTGCAGAAGCTGCCGGACCTGAAAATTTCCGATTTCGGCACCCGCCGCCGCCATTCCTTCCTCTGGCAGCGCTGGTGCGTCGAGGCATTGAAGGAGGGCATCGGCGCCAACATGACCGGCACCTCCAACGTGAAGCTCGCCATGGACAATGACCTCGAGGCCCTGGGCACCAATGCCCATGAATTGCCCATGGTGCTGGCGGCCCTCGCCCGCTCGGATCAGGAACTGCGCGAGGCGCCCTATCGCGTGCTGCAGGACTGGAAGAGCTACTATGGTGGCAACCTGCTCATCGTCCTCCCCGATGCCTTCGGCACCGACGCCTTCCTGCGCGACGCGCCCGACTGGGTGGCCGACTGGACCGGCTTCCGCCCCGATTCGGCCCCCGCCATCGAGGGCGGCGAAAAGATCATCGACTTCTGGCGCTCCCGCGGTCGCGACCCGAAGGACAAGCTGCTGATCTTTTCCGACGGGCTCGACGTCGACATGATCGAGGAAGCGTACCTGCATTTCGACGGCAAGGTGCGCATGAGCTTTGGCTGGGGCACTAATCTCACCAATGATTTCGAAGATTGCGCGCCTGCACCCAATCCCGGTTTGAAGCCCATTTCCATCGTCGCCAAGGTTTCGGAGGCCAATGGCCGGCCCGCGGTCAAGCTCAGTGACAATCCGGCCAAGGCGACGGGCGAGAAGGCGGAAATTGCCCGCTATCTGCGTGTCTTTGGCGATACCGGCCGGGTGGAGCACGCCGTCCGCGTCTAGCCACCGGCCACCCAAACCGGTCCATCATAATATCGCTGCCTTTGTGGAGAACTCTTCACGTCTCGGCCGCGTTAAGGCTCGATGAACCATCCTTGGCCAGTCTGGCCCACGGGGGCTCTACGGAGCCAGATATGAGCCTTGAATTGATCGATATTGCCCTGGCCGAGCGCCAGCCTCACCCCACACTCGCCGAACGGATGACCGGCAAGGTCCGCGCCGTCCTCACCGAAACCATAGGTGGGCGGGAAGTCCGCCACGAAATCCTGGTGCCCGTTTGGATGGATGTCCGCGACGGCATGAGCGACGAGGATGTGGAACTGGGCCTGATGGTCAAGGCCGCCGATATTGTCGGCCGCCTCAAGCAGCATATGGGCCCGGTGTGAAGACCTAGCGCTCGACGCGGCGCAGTTCTTCGGCAAACCGGCGCTGGATGGCGGTCAGGTCCCCGCCCGCTGGCCGGGTGGGAGCCTGGCGCGGCGGCGGCTCGCGATGCCGGTAAGCCGGCGCGGTGGCAAAGCTGCGGGCCTGCTCTTCGAGCCGTTCGCCGGCAATGCGGCGTTCATCGCGAATGAAAAGGACGATGGTCGTGGCCACGATGAGCCAGATCGCCAGCAGTTCCCAAGCCATGACAGCCTCCACAGTTCGTGGGACCAGTCATAGCTAACGAAGCGTTAATCGGAAAAGCAGCTTCGCCCGTTAGGCTTAACCGCTAAACTTGTTCCCACTCACGCGGCTGGCGTGACCGTGCCACCGCGGTTGAGCGCCACCAGCATGGCGCGCACCTGGTTCTCGGCTGCCTTGCTCACCGCCTTGCGATTGTCGCCCTCGTTGAGCGGCATGGGCGTGCCGAATGCGACCGTCACGTCCTTGACCGGGCCGGAGAGAATTTCGGCAATGTTCTGCTTGACCGATTTGGACTTGATCCACGCGATCAGCGACCGCTCATTGCGGCTGACCGGCAGGCCCTGCAGCCTGGTATAGGCAATGGTCAGGGGCTGGATCATCACGTCCTTGGCCCCGGCCTCGATCATGGCATGCTGGGCCGCCCCGATCAGCGCCGAGCGGAAGGGCAGGACATGCGTGCCGATATCCGATTGCCCTTCGGCAAACAGCAGGACGGCATTGTTGCCCGCCATGTGCTGGCCCATGGCCTCGGCGGTGCGCCCGGCATCCGAGCGCCGGGTGCGGTCGACATAGATGGTGCGCTGCAAGTCCGCCATCATGCCCACAAAGGGCCATTTGCCCACTTCGCGCTTGGCCACGAAAGTGACGTCGGCCACCGAGCCGATGGCGACGATGTCGGTCCAGGACACGTGGTTGGAGACAAGCAGCGTTGGCCGCCCGGTGGAAGGCTTGCCGATGACCGTGACGCGGAGCCCGAGGAAGATGCAGCCCACTTTGTGAAACAGGCGCGGCAGCACGTTCCAGCCGGGCAGGCGCAGCAGCAGCACCAGGGCCTGGGCCGGAATGACGACCAGCATGAAGGGCACGAAGACAAACAGGAAAAACACGATCCTGAAGATCATTTGGTCGGCACGTCCTTCTTGCCCTTGTCACCGAGCGGCACCGCATAAAGCTCGAGGCGATGGTCGACAAGCTTGTAGCCAAGGCGCTTGGCAATCACTTCCTGGATGGCCTCGATTTCCTCATTGCGAAATTCGATCACCATGCCGGTGCGGATATCGATGAGATGGTCGTGATGCTCGTCGGGAATCAGCTCGAAACGGGCGCGGCCATCCTTGAAATCATGCTTTGTCACCAGCCCGGCTTCCTCGAAGAGGTTGACGGTGCGATAGACCGTGGACAGCGAAATGCGCGGATCGATCGCCGAGGCGCGGCGATAGAGCTCTTCCACATCCGGGTGATCCGAGGAGTCCTCAATGACGCGGGCAATGGTGCGGCGCTGGTCGGTCATGCGCATGCCGCGCGCCACGCAGGCCTCTTCGAGCGTCGGATCGGAAGGGTTCTTGTTCACGCCGTCGCTCCCTGCCCCAGATTGATCCAGACCGGGTTAGCCAAGATCACGCGCCATGACAAGCGCGGTTGCGGCGCTGCCGTCGGCCCGCGGGTAATAGCCCTTGCGCGACGAAATGGTCGAAAAGCCCAGTTTCTCATAGAGGCGGATCGCCGCTAGGTTCTGCTCGTCGACCTCGAGAAACATCCGCCTTGCCGGCGACATCATCAGGTCGGCAAACACCGCCTCCATCAGCGCCCGCCCCACGCCCTTGCCGCGCCAGCGCGGCTCGACTGCAATGGTGAGGAGTTCGGCCTCGTCGGCCACGGTGCGAATGAGGGCGAAGCCCGCGATTCGGCGCTTCGAGTCGCAGGCGACATAGGCCGGTGTGTTCCGGTCTTCTATGAAGCTGGCGAAATCGGTCGTGGGCCAGCCGCGGTAAAAGCTCTGGCC
>CAMLKN010000300.1 GCA_946480655.1 uncultured Devosia sp.
ACGGTGCGGCTGGTGGGCGCAAAGCCCATGCCGGTCAGGATGATGAAATAGAGCGTGACGCCGAGGAGGCCGAGGCCGGCCACCAGCATGCCGGTGACGGCGCCGGACTTGAAGGCGAGATCAAGCCCCTTGGCCAGCGAGCCGACGGCGGCCTGGGCAACGCGCACATTGGCGCGCACCGAGACATTCATGCCGATGAACCCGGCCACGCCCGACAGCACCGCGCCGATCAGGAAGCCGATGGCGGCATAGACGCCCAGGAGAAAATAGGCAGCGACCAAGATGACCACGCCGACCAGGGCGATGGTTGTATATTGCCGCTTGAGATAGGCCGATGCGCCCTCCCGCACGGCGGCCGAGATTTCCTGCATGCGCGCCGACCCCGCATCGGCCTTGAGCAGGCCCTGGGTGGTCACCACGCCATAGACAATAGACAGGCCGCCGCACGCAACGATCAGCCAAAGTGCCAGATCCATAAGAAGTCCCTCGAAAAATGTCCTCCGAGGGCCCGCGCTGGTCCTGGCCGGGTCTTTGCGCCCGGTCCGCTCCCCGCCCGTGATCGGGCCCCCTCCGGGGAGGAGATTAACGGGAATAATCGGTTAAGCAATGGAGATTGCGCGCTTTTGTCGCGGTTGCTAGCTGCCGAGCGCGGTGATGCGCGCGACGAGATCGTCGGTCACGCCCGCGATGCGCAGGGTCTTGAAGCGGCTGGTCTCGCCGCTGACGAGTTCGAAGGCGGATTTGGGCAGGCCCAGCGCCTTGCCCAGAAGCGCGATCACCGCGGCATTGGCGCGGCCCTTGTCGGGCACGGCGGCGACGCGCAGGCGGAAGACGGTCGAGCCATCGTCGCGGATCTCAGGCCCGTCAATGGCGTCGCGCCCGGCATTGGGCGTGACGCGGAGATGAAGAAGCAGCCCGGCCTCGCTCAGCCGGGCATAGGCAGGCAGCGCGGCCAACTAGATCCCGGCGCGGGCGACGGCGGGATAGATGTAGTAGCCGATGATCGACTGGATGAAGAAGATGATCAGGAAGGCGATCAGCGGGGAAAGATCGAGCCCCGAGAAATTGGGCATGAAGCGGCGGATGGGCTTCAGCACGGGTTCGGTCAGCTGGTTGAGCACCTGCCAGACGGTGGCGACGAACTGATTGCGCGTATTGATGACGTTGAACGAGATCAGCCAGCTCATGATGATCATGATGAGCAGCACCCACCAGTAGAGCTGGAGCAGGATGAGGATGATGTCGAGCACGGCGCGCATGGGCGTCTCCGGTTGAATGTTGGGGAATTATCTAGTGGTTGCGGGCCGATGGGGCAAGGCCGGGCCAGGCCCTGGCCAGAAAGACATCGGGGACCTTCACCTGGATACGCGGTGAAGGTCCCCGAATGACTTTGGACCCGGTACGCGAAACTCTTCATCCGGGCCTCATGTCAAATGCAGGAAGCGTGCCAGATGCAGGGGCCCGGAAATCCGGGGCCAGAGATTAAACCATTGTGAAGTTTCGCATTTTGCGGCGAAAGCCGGTGTTGCAGAATGCGAGCCGCCTCGCAATTTGCGACGATCAGGACCGCTGCTGCGCCGGACGCCAGGTAATGACGCGGAAGAGGTAAATCAGAACCACGGCGGCCAGGACGAGATAGGTCAGCGGGTCGAGCACGACTTCGATGACCTCGTAGTGCTCGTGCAGGATATAGCCGGCGAGGGTGAGGAAGGTGTTCCAGATCAGCGCGCCCGAGCCCGAGGCGAGGAGGAAGAGCGGCAGCGGCATTTTGGCGAGGCCGGCCGGGATGGAGATCAGCGTGCGGATGATGGGCATCAGGCGCCCGAACAGCACGATGATGGGCCCATAGCGGCGGAAGAAGGCCACCGCCACGTCGATTTCCTCGGCATTCATGGTGAGCAGGCGCCCATAGCGGTCGGCCAGCCATTTGACCCGGTTGAGACCGAAGATGCGGCCTGCGAAATACCAGGGCAGCATCCCCACCACGGCGCCGAAAGTCGCGGTGAAGAGCACGCCGAAGAGGTTAAGGTCGCCATTGGCAGCGGCAAAGCCGGCAAAGGGGATGATGAGTTCGCTCGGGATGGGCGGAAAGATCGATTCGGCCAGCATGACGAGGAAAATGCCGACATAGCCGAGGTCGGTGATGATTCCGATGATCCAGTCGGTCATGCGGGCTCCTCAGCGTTCCGCGCTTGTGGCGTCACCCCACCCTCATTCCCTCCCCATCAAGGGGAGGGAGGCGCAGGGACCGGCGCCAGTGTTCATCGTCTCCCTCCCCCTTGTGGGGAGGGATCAAGGGTGGGGGTACTTCAGCAGTACCCGGGACCTCTTACGCCGTCTTGGCCGAAGCGCGGCTCATGCGCTTGCGGTCATTGGGGTCGAGCCAGATCTTGCGCAGGCGGATCGACTTGGGGGTCACTTCCACATACTCATCCTCGGCAATGTAACCGAGCGACTGTTCGAGCGTGAGCTTCTTGGGGGTCGTCAGGCGCACCGCTTCGTCCTTGGAGGTCGTGCGGATATTGGTGAGCTGCTTGCCCTTCAATGGGTTCACCTCGAGATCGTTCTCGCGGCTGTGCTCGCCGATGATCATGCCTTCATAGACGTCGACGCCGGCATCGATCATCATCGGGCCGCGCTCTTCGAGGTTCCACAGGGCATAGGCGACAGACTGGCCGGTGCCGTTGGAGATCAATACGCCGGTGCGGCGGCCCGGCAGGTCGCCCTTATAGGGCACGAAGGCGTGGAACAGGCGGTTGAAGATGGCCGTGCCGCGGGTGTCGGAGAGGAGTTCCGGCTGGTAGCCGATCAGCGCGCGGGTGGGCACGATCAGCTTGATGCGGGTGCGGCCGACGCCGGAGGGACGCATGTCGGTCAATTCGCCCTTGCGTTCGGTGAGCTTCTGCACGACCGTGCCGGTAAACTCGTCATCGACGTCGATGATGACTTCCTCGACCGGCTCGAGCGTCTGCCCGTTCTCTTCCTTGAACAGCACTTTCGGACGGCCGATGGTCAGCTCAAAGCCTTCGCGGCGCATGTTTTCGATGAGCACGGCGAGCTGAAGTTCGCCGCGGCCGGCGACGTCAAAACTGTCGCCGTCGGTGCCGGGGGTGACGCGGATGGCGACATTGCC
>CAMLKN010000301.1 GCA_946480655.1 uncultured Devosia sp.
GCGGCAAAGCCGATGAGGCAGAGCGGCAGGAGACCGATATTGGGGAAGGCGAAGCGATGGCTCGCTCCTTCAGCCAGGCCCTGGCCGGTACGCGGCGCGTTGGTGGCGCCATAGATGAGGTAGCCCGCCACCAGGACGACGATCACGGCGACAATGATCATGTGCAGCCCGGCGCTGAGGCCCGACTGGCGGATCATGGCGCCAAACAGCGCGGTGAAGAAGAAGCCGACGCTCCAGAAGCCGTGCGCGCGGTTCATGTAGCGCTTGCCGGTCTGCACTTCGAGCCGGTCGATCTCGACATTGAGGTTGATTTCCAGCGCCCCCGCCATGAGCCCGACCACGAACAGGACCGCAAACATGGCCGGCGCCACCGGCAGGAAGGGGATGGTGGCAAAGAGGATGGCCGGCCCCAGTGTGGTCACGAAGGCGGTGTTGCGGAAGCCGAGCCGGTCGACGATGGGGGCGCCGATGGTGAGCGAAATCAGCGAGCCGATGGCCATGCCGATCATGGTGAGGCCGAGCTGGCCCTCGCTGACGCCCAGATGGGTCTGGATGTCGGGCAGGCGCGCCATCAGCGCGCCGGTGGTCACCGCGAAGAAGAAGAAGCAGGCATAGATGCGGTGCTGCGGCGCGATCACGGTGTCACCTCCCGGGTCGCCGGGCGTGGCCCGAGCACAGTCACCGAGACCAGGCCCAGGAGCACCAGCGGCAGGCCGACACCAAAGGTCCACTGGATGCCGAAATGTTCGGCGATCAGCCCGAGCAGCGGCGGCCCGAGCAGGAAGGCGGTGAAGGAGAACTGCGCCAATGCGGCCACATTGATGGCGGCGGGCCGGTCGGTCTGCTGGGCGGCGGCCGACATGGCCAGCGGGAAGAGCGCCGAGGAGCCGATGCCGATCATGGCAAAGCCCAGATAGGCGGACCAACTGGAGAGCGCGAGGAAAGCCAGCATGACGCCGAGACCAAGGATGGCCAGCAGGGTCCGGGCGACGAGGACCGGGCCGAAGCGATCGACGAAGCCATCGGCAAAGAACCGGGCCACGGCCTGCGAACCAGCCACGACCGCCACGGCGAATCCGGCCCAGAAGGGCGTCGCCTGGAACAGGTCGCGCATATAGATGGCCGACCAGTCGATGCCGGCCCCTTCCATGAGCAGCGCTGCAAGACACACGGCTACCAGCGCCATGATGGCAGGCGTCGGCCTGGCGAAGCGCGGCGTCTCCTCGGTGCTGGAGCCGGCGCGATGCGCGGCGGGCTGGAACTGGCCGAGCACGACCAGGGTGGCGAGGATGATGACCGGGATCATGACGATGAGATGCAGTTGCGGGCTGAGGCCGGTCTGGGCAATGACCGAGCCGACCATGCCGGCCGAGAAGAAACCCAGGCTCCAGAAGGCATGGGCGCGGCTCATGATGCGGCGGCCGATGGCGTGCTCGACGCGGTCGGCCTCGATATTGATGATCACCTCGATGCAGCCGATGGTCAGGCCCACCGGGATCAGCAGCAGGAAGAAGGCCAGCGGCCCGGGCGCCCAGACGGCCAGTGCATAGAGCGCCGACAGAAGCGGGATGGCGGTGAGCAGCACGCGGCGATAACCGATGGCTTCGAGCAGTCGCCCGGCAAAGGTGAGCGAGATCAGCGTGCCCACGGCCGAGCCGATCAGCCCCAGGCCCAGCTGTCCCTCACCCACGCCCATGGCCTCCTGGATGTCCGGCAGGCGGGGAAACATGGAGCCCATGCAGAAGGAATAGACAAAGAAGGCCCCGAAAACCTTGATCTGGGGCGGCAGCGCAAGGCCGAATCGCATTTTGATGAAGTGCTCAAGAAAGGTCGTTGCCCGACGCTAGGCCATTTCCCCCGCTCTGAGAATAGGCCGGAGACCGGCGTAGAACGGTTTATTGCAACGATTGCATTCGGGTCACACGCCGGCAGAGGCGAACTGATCGTCCCGCAGCACATTGACGCCGCTCACAAGGTTGCGGACGATTTCGAGACGCCTGTAGGGCCCGCCCTTGCGATTGTCCGCGCCCTCGAGCGGGGTGCCGCCGCGGCCCCGGCGGTCGGGCCCGAAATAGCTTGCAGTTTCATAGTAGACGAGGTTCTGCCCCACCTGCCGCACGACCCTTTCAAGCACGCGCTTGCGGGTGAAGGGCATGGTGATGATGTCGTCGAAGCCCATGTTGAGGCAGGCGCCGATGGTCTCGGCCGAGGGGCTCTCGGCAAAATAGATCAGCGGCGAAAAGCGCAGGCGGCGTGCGGTCGAAAAGCGCACCGCATTGGCGACGCCGCGCATGGATTCCAGTGTGTCGGTCGCCGCAAAGAGAAAGAAGCAGAGCGGCGTCACCTGTGCCTGCTGCTCGGCCTGCGCCATGGTGGAGAACGGCGCCACCCCGGCAAAGCCGAGACCACGGGCAACGTCGAGCACGGCCGATCGAGGTCCACTGTCGGGTCCGACGACAAACGCAAAGGCACGCATGGCACTGCCACCAGTATTTCCTGCATCCGGTGCGAATAGTGTCAGGAAGCTGCTAACTTTGCGCTAATGCGAGATATTTTCTTCAAGACCTATACAGTATCCGCCAGTTCGCCGCGAAACAGCGATGCGTGCTCGCGCATCAGTGCCGCGATCCTGTCGGTCACCGTGCGGACGGCCGGCGCATGCCGCTCCTCGTGGTGGCAGACCAGCCATTGCTCGGTCTCGAGTTCGGGAATTGTGGCGGCCATGCGCGCGACGCGCTTGTCGCTGTCGCCCGCGAAGCAGGGAAAGACCGATATTCCCGCCCCTGCGGCCACCAGCTCCATGACGCTCATCGCGTCATTGCCGCGCGTGGCGATGCGGTCGCCATGCCGGGCATGGAGCCAGCGGGCCGAATGGGTCTGGCTGCCCTCGCCCGCCACGCCGACAAAATAGCCGGCGGCAACGCCACTGATCAGTTCGGGCCGCGCATAGAGCGCATAGGCCACCTTGCCGATGAGGCGGCCGGCCAGCCATTGCTCGGTCGGGCGGCTGTTGCGGATGCCGATATCGGCGTGTCGCCGACCGATATCGACCTTGTGGCTGGCGGTGACCAGTTCGAGGGCGAAGCGGTCGGCAGCCGTCCAGATGCTGGCAATGTGGCGGGCAAGGAAGGC
>CAMLKN010000302.1 GCA_946480655.1 uncultured Devosia sp.
GGGGGTCATGGGTCGAGCCTGCGAGGCCCCGCGCGTCCTCGCGAGTAACCTTAACGTCATCCGACCCAGCCGGTGTTGCGCCAGGGCAACGCCACAAAAAAGCCCGGATTCCTGCCTCATCGGCGCCCCATTAGGCAAAGATTAACTGTCCCGGCACACCCGGCCTTAAGATTAAGCGCGGTAAATGCTGCCCTTAAGATTTTAGCCTTTCTAGGAGCCTGCCTTGGTCATCCCCGCCCCCATCAACACTGCAATGCGCGCCGCAGCCATGCTGCTGTTCGTGGTCGTGATCGCCGCCTGTTCGCGCAGCGCCACGGACAATGTCGGCCTGACCGGTGTCGGCAATGCCGGAGCCGGCGCCCCCGGCAGCCAGCAGGAATTCATCGTCACCGTCGGCGACCGCGTCTTCTTCGAGACCGATTCGAGCGCCCTGACCGCCGAAGCCATGGCGACCCTCGACAAGCAGGCCGCCTGGCTCAACCAGTATGCCAATTACCGCATCATGATCGAAGGCCATGCCGACGAACGCGGTACCCGCGAATACAATATCGCCCTGGGCGCCCGCCGCGGCTCGGTGGTGGTGAACTACCTCGTCTCCAAGGGCGTCAATGCCCAGCGCATCACCACCCAGTCCTTCGGCAAGGAACGCCCGGTGGCGATTTGTAACGACATTTCCTGCTGGAGCCAGAACCGCCGCGCGGTCACGGTCGTGCAGTAAAAGTAACGGCTCTCCGCCGAAACGGAGGGCCACCGATCCAGTGAAAACTGGAGGCAAGAGCGCCCGGAGCCACAAAATGGCCCGGGCGCTTTCTTTTGACCAAAATTGCTCTTTATCGGCGGACCGATAACACCCATCTTGGCCCGGCCGGGACACATATTGGAGGCAGGTTTGACCCTATCAAAAATCGCAAGGCTGAGTCGCGCCGCGCTCTGCGCTCTGGGGGTAGGCCTCGTCGCCCCTGCGGCCAATGCCCAGACCGTGTTTCCACCGGGGGAACTGAGCGGCCTCACCTACAATAATGACGGCGGCCGCATTCTCGTCGCCCAGGCCGACAGCGCCCAGCTCATGGTGCGCATCCAGCAGCTGGAAGAACAGATTCGCCTGCTCAATGGCCAGGTGGAAGGCCTCACCTTCCAGCTCACCCAGCTCCAGGAAATCCTCAACCGCTTCCAGGAAGACGCCGAATTCCGCTTCCAGGCGCTGGAAGGCGGTGCCGGGGGAAAAACTGATGCGGCAACCCAACCGGGCGGCGTGACGCAGCCCGAGGCGTTGCCGCAGGACCCGGCCGCAACCGAGGAGACTGTTCCCCTCACCGACATTCCCGAGCAGGGCGTGCAGCCCCTGCCGGGCGAGGTCGAGTTCGACCCGACCTTCGACGATGGCTCCGCCGCCACCGATGAACTGGGGCAATCGGGTGACCCGCTGGTCGGCACAGGCCTCTCCGGAGGAGTCGATCTCATTACGGGCGAACCGCTCGACCTGAGTTATGATCCGGCAGCGGACGCAACCGGCAATCCCGACGCCGATGCGCAGTACCGCGCCGGCTACGAAGCGCTGGTGGCGGGCGACTATGCCTTTGCCGAACAGCAGTTCGCCCAATTCATCGAGCTCTATCCCGACAATGAGCAGGTGATGGATGCCAGCAATTGGCTGGGCGAGGCCATGCTGGCCCGTGGCGGCTATGCCGAAGCAGCTGACGTGCTGGTCGATGCCTACCAGAAGAACCCCGACCATCCGCGCGCGCCGGACCTGCTGCTCAAGCTCGGTGTCTCACTGGCGGGCGTGGGCGAGAGGGAAACCGCCTGCCGCACCTTTGCCGAGGTCTCCAACCGCTACCCCAATACCATCCCGGCCTTCCAGGCACGTCTCGCCGAGGAAAAGGCCAAGGCCGAATGTCCGCCGGCCTGACGCCCGACCTGGGTGACACCGATGTGCTGGCGCGCCTGTTTGCGCCGGCCGCCGGGCACAAGATCATTGGCCTGGCTGTTTCGGGCGGACCGGACAGCCTCGCCCTGATGCTGCTGGCGCAGCGCTGGGCCGCCACCGCCAATCCTTCGCCCCAGCTCATCGTCTATAGCCTCGATCATGGCCTGCGGGCGGAAGCCCGGGACGAAGTCGCCATGGTGCTCGACTATGCCGCAAGCCTTGGGCTGGCGGCGCGAGGCCTCGCCTGGACCGGCGAAAAGCCCGAGACGGGTCTGCAGGAAGCGGCCCGCCAGGCGCGCTACCGCATCATCGGCGAGGCAATGAAGGCCGATGACGCCACCCTGCTCTTGACCGCCCATCATCGTGGTGACCAGGCCGAGACGGTGCTGATGCGGCTTGCCCATGGCAGCGGCATCGAGGGGCTCAAGGGCATGGTGCCCATGAGCCAGGTCGAAGGCGTCCCGGTATTCCGGCCCCTGCTCGATGTCGAACCGGCCAGTCTCGCCGCCGTGGTGGACGCGGCGGGTCTGGTGCCCGCACAAGACCCCTCCAACGAGGACCTTTCCTACGAGCGCGTCCGCTGGCGAAAGCTTCTGCCATCGCTCGCGGCCGAAGGGCTCGACGCAGCAGCCCTCGCCCGTTTCGCTGCCCGCATGGCCGAGGCCGATGCAGCGCTCGCGCAAATGGCCGAAGCTGCCTTTGCCGAACTGGTGACGCTGGACGGCTTCGGTGCGGCAAGCCTCCCGAGGGCTGCCTTTCATGCGCTGAGCCCCGCCATCGCGCGGCGCCTCCTGGGCCGCGTGCTCAATATTGTCGGTGGGCGGCAGAAGCCGCGGGCGCTGGGCCAGGTGGAGCGCCTCTACGACCAGATCGTCACCGGCGACCTGCCCCGCGCCGCAACCCTGATGGGTGCCGTTGTCCGTCTCAAGGGCGACATTCTTTCGGTGTCGCGCGAGCCGGGCCGCGCCCTGCCTGAGGCGATCAGCCTGCTGCCCCGCCAGGGCCTCATCTGGGACCAACGCTTCCGCATCACCAATGTCTCCGACGACAAAGACCTCGTGGCGGGCGCCACCGATTTCATGCCCCGCCATCGGCTCGAGACCTTTCTCGGCTTCAAAGTGACAACGCCGGCCGAGGCTATCCGCACCGCGCCGATGGTGCGCAATGCCGATGGCGACGTGCTCGCCTTGGGCGG
>CAMLKN010000303.1 GCA_946480655.1 uncultured Devosia sp.
CAGGCCAACCCGGACCATCACAGCCACTTCTTCATCCGCACCCCGCCCTACATGCAGGGCTGCGAACATCTCGCCTTCCATATGGGCGGGCCGACCGAGTTGCTCATGGCTGGGACACGCATGATGCGCGGCGGCTTCGAGAGCTTCTGGGGTCCGGGCCGGCACAAGTTCGGCTCGAACTGGTTCTGGTATTTCAAGAGCCCGCTCGGCTGCAATGTCGAGTTCGACGCCGACATGGATACCCATGATGACGACTGGGTACCGCGCGAGGCGCCGATGGGCCCCGAGGCCGCGCAGGCCTTCGTCTTCCAGTACCGCGAGAAATGGGCGCCTGGTCCGGGGCCGAAGCCGGGCGCATGATCCCGCTCTGTCACCTCGATGACCTGCCCGATGGCGGAGCGCGGGGGCTCGAGGTGGCGGGCGAGCCCTACAAGGTCATCCTCGTGCGGCAGGGGGACCGCGTGCATGGCTGGCGCGACTTCTGCCCGCATTATGCCGGCGGCATCGGGCTGGCCTGGAAGCGGGACGCCTATCTCAATGGCGATCGCACCCACATTGCCTGCCACGCTCACGGCGCGTGGTTCGAGATCGACACCGGGGTCTGCGTTCAGGGCCCCTGCATCGGCAAGCATCTGAGCCGTGTGCCGCTGGCCATAGACGAAAAGGGCGTCGTGCATCTTGCCCGAACGCCCAGGGAGGAACGGAAATGATAGATCAACTCAAGCGCGTCCTGATTGTCGGCGGCGGCTTCTCCGGCATGGCGGCGGCCGTTGAGCTGGACCGCCTGGGAATAGACGTAGACCTGCTCGAAATCGACGCCGGCTGGCGCAGCTATGGCGCGGGGATCAGCCTCAATGGCGGTACCTTCCGCGCCATGGCGCGGCTGGGCATCCTCGACGCCTTCCGGCAGGTCGGTGCCATGACTGACGGCGTGGAAATGCGTGGTCCGCAGGATCAGGTCGTGGCCCGCCTCCCCACCCCGGCCCTCCTCGAAGGGACCACTGGAACCGGCGGCGTCATGCGCCCCGAACTGGCCCGGCTGCTGGCCGACCAGGTGCGGGCGGGCGGCACCAATGTCCGCCTCGGCGTGACCTTCACTGAAATCAAGGCCCAGCCGGATGGCTGCACTGTGACCTTCAGCGACGGAACCACAGGTCAGTACGACCTCGTCATCGGCGCCGACGGGCTTTATTCGGCCGTGCGCTCTGCCATCTGGCCCGAAGCGCCCAAGCCCCGCTACATCGGCCAGGCCGTATGGCGCGCGGTTGTCCCGCGCCCCGAACACTTGTCGACCGTGACGATGTGGATCGGTCCCAAGCTCAAGGTAGGGATCAACCACGTCTCGAGCACGCACAGCTATGTGTTCCTCACCGAGGATCGTCCGGTCAACGAACATGTGCCCCAGGAGACGCATGTGGACGCGCTGCGCGAACTGCTCGGCCGCTTCCCCTCGCCGACCATGCAGGCCCTCGCCGCCGATTTGAACACCAGCCATCAGGTGGTGTTCCGACCGCTTGAACAGATGCTGCTGCAGCGTCCCTGGTCGAAAGGCCGCGTGGTGCTCATTGGCGATGCCGTCCATGCCACCACGCCACACATGGCCGCCGGCGCCATGATCGGGCTCGAGGACGCTATCGTCCTGGCCGAGGAACTGCATAAGGCAGCCGACATCGCCACGGCCCTGACCGCCTTCGAGGACCGCCGCTGGGACCGCTGCCGGATGGTGGTCGAGAATTCGGGTCGGCTGGCCGAGATCGAGCAGGGCCATGGCACGCCCGAGGAGCACAGCCGCATCATGGGCCAGACGCTGGGCGCCCTGGCGCAGCCGATCTGACGGAGCCGCCATGTCGAGCTTTCCCGCCATCACCCGTGTCGTCACCGGTCATGACGCAGACGGTCAGGCCGTCATTGCAGAGGCCGGCCCCCTGCCGACCTCGGTGGCGCTGTCCGCCATTCCTGGAACGGTCTTCCACGAGATCTGGTCGACAGTGGGCACGCCCGCGCCTGTCGACAATGGTCCCGATCCGACGCTTGGACCACTGGCGCTATCGCCGCCCCGCCACGGCACGCGCATCCGCATCGTCGACATTCCCCCCGATACCGAGGAATTCCTGCGCGAGGGCAGCGGCAAGATGGGCGCCGCCTTCACCGAAATCGGCGAAGTGGGCGCGTCCACCGTCAAGGCCGGGTCGCCCCATCCCCTCATGCACCGCACCGAAAGCGTGGACTACGGCGTGGTGCTGGAGGGTGAGCTGACATTGATCCTCGACAGGGGAGAGGTCGACCTCAGGCCGGGCCATGTCGTGGTCCAGCGCGGCACCAACCACGCCTGGGCCAACCGCTCGGGCAAGATGTGCCGCATGCTCTTCGTGCTGATCGACGGCGCTTTCGCGCCCGAGATTGCCGGGGCGAAAAATCCATAGCGAAGCCGGGACTGGAAGCCACTCATGAAACTCGCCACCCTCCCCAACGGCACCGAGGACGGAGAACTGATCCTGGTCTCGCGGGATCTGTCCCGCGCAACCCGTGCTTCGGATATCGCGCCCAGCCTGCTGGCCGCCCTGCGCAACTGGGATCGCATCGCGCCCTGGCTGCGGACACGCGCTGAGGCGCTCGAAGCCGGCGATCCTCCGGATACCTTCACCTTTGATCCCGCATCAGTCCTCGCTCCATTGCCGCGCGCGCCGCAATGGCTCGACGGCTCGGCCTTCCTCAACCACGGCCGATTGATGGACGAAGCCTTCGGCAATCCCCCGCTGCCCGAGGTCGATACGATACCGCTCGTCTATCAGGGCGCCAGCGACGACTTCCTCGGCGCCCAGGCGCCTCTGCTCACGCCGTCGGAAGACCTGTTCATCGATTGCGAGGGCGAGTTCGGCGTAGTGGTCGGCGGAGTGCCCATGGGCTGCTCTCCCGACGCTGCGCTCGGCCACATCCGCCTGATCGTCCAGATCAACGACTGGTCCCTGCGCCAGCCGGGCCCATTCGAAATGAAGCGCGGTTTCGGCTTCCTGCAGGCCAAGCCCTCCACCGGTTTTGCGCCGGTTGCCGTCACCCCCGATGAACTCGGTTCGGCGTGGCGCGACGGCCGCGTG
>CAMLKN010000304.1 GCA_946480655.1 uncultured Devosia sp.
GTATTGAGAATGACGATCTGGCCATAATTGAGGTAAGGGCCCTTGTAGAGCACCCAGCCATCGGCGGGCGCCACCACCTGGGCATCGGCGCGTGTCATGATGGATTGGCCCTGGGCAATGCCCCCCTTGCCGTCATTGGCCCCGAAATCGACCACGGTCACGCCATTGGCGGGGATCGAGAGATAGCCCTGGGCGAGCGGGAAGGGAATGGCCGGCTGGGTTCGGGCGGCGTCGGCAAAGGCCAGTTCGATCGCCTCGGGCGAGAGCTGGGGCATATCGGCTTCGGTCGTTGCCGGGGCGGCGGTGGCGCCCGCGGCGGCCCGTTCGGACAGCGTGCCGATGAGTTCCCGCAGCGTGGTCGCCCGCTCGGCGAGGGCGAGGGCCGCCTCCTCTTCCTCCAAGAGCGCCGTACTCATCTGGGTAATGCCCTGCTTGCGGGCGGCGATCAGGGTCGCAATCCGCAACTGCTCTTCCTCGAGCACCTCGTGATTGGCCTTGAGCGTCTGCTCCTCGGCCAGGGCGGCGGTCTTGATGTCGGTCAGGGCCTTGAGGTCGGCTGCCACCGTGTCGGCCCGCTCGCGCAATTGCGGCAGGATGGCCGCGATCAGCATGGCGCCGCGGGCCGAGCCCAGGGCATCGCCGGGATCGACGATCAGCGCCGGGGGCGGGTTGAGGGAAATGCGTTCCAGCGCCGCCAGCACATTGGCGATTTCGGCATCGGCGCCGTCGAGGCGCCCGCGCACTTCGAGCTCGCGCACGATGAGGTCGGAAATGCGCTCCTCGACATCGGCCACCTCGATTTCGGCCAGCTTGACCCGCTGGGCCGCGGCGATCAGGGCGGCATTCTGCTGGGTGCGGTCGCCCTCCATGGCCGCGATCTCGGCCTTGAGCGCGTCGATGCGCTCGCGGCTGAGGCTGAGCGAGGCCTCAACCTCTTCGAGGTCGATGGCATTGCGGTCGGCAGGCTCGGCCGCGCTGCCATCGGCTGGCAGGGTCTCGCCTGATCCTGGCTCGGTGGCTGCTGCGGCGTCCGGCGCAGCGGTTTCGGCCGGCGGCGCCGGCGTCCCGGAGGCTTCCGGTTCGGTCGCCAGGGAGGGTCGCAGGTCGAGGTCTTCAGCCGCAGGCTGTGGCGCCTCCGTCTGTGCCCAGAGGGGCCAGGCCGCAAGGCCGGACATGATGATGCCCGCCAGCAGGGCTCTTGTGGTGCGTGCCGGCCGCAGGGGCATGGCGTCTCCTAAGGGGGAACCGGTCGTCCCGAATCAGTTGCGGCACTCTAGCAAGCGCGCGGCAAACCGCCGGTTAACATTGCTTAACCATGTGGTGAGCGCTCAATCCCCGCGGTGATAGGGGTGGCCCGAAAGGATGGTGGTGGCGCGGTAGAGCTGCTCGGCCAGCATGATGCGCACAAGCTGGTGCGGCCAGACCATGGGCGAGAAACTCACGGTCAGGTCCGCCGTGCGCACGAAATCGGGGTCGATGCCATCGGCGCCGCCGATGACGAAGCCCACGGCAGGGCGGCCATCGTCGCGCCAGCGGGCGAGCTGGGCGGCAAAGGCTTCGGAATTGAGCCCCTTGCCGCGTTCGTCCAGCATGACGGTGATGCCCTCGGGCAGGGCGGCGCGCAGTGCCCTGGCCTCCTCGGCCTTGCGGGCAGCCGCCGAGCCGGCACGGGACTCATTGATCTCGCTGACCTCGAAGCCGGTCAGGGCCAGGGGCTTGCCGCTGGCCGTCGCCCGCTCAAGGTAACGGGCCACAAGCTCGCGCTCTGGCCCGTTCTTCATCCGGCCGATGGCCGCGATCGCTATGCGCATGTGTCACCTGGCGTCGGCCAGTCCGAAAACCGGCGTCCACTTTTCGGGTCGACGCCCCGGCTCAAATCAGTGCTGGTCGGCCGCGAAATCGGCCTGCCACATCTTTTCGAGGCTGTAGAATTCGCGCACTTCGGGGCGGAAGATGTGAAGGATCACGTCCCCGGCATCCACCAGCACCCAGTCGCAATGGGGCAGGCCCTCGACGCGGGGCTTGCCATAGCCATTGTCGCGCAAGGCGTTGATCACCTGGTCGGCGACGGCGCCGACATGGCGCTGCGAGCGGCCGGAGGTCACGATCATGTGGTCGGCCAGCGACGACTTGCCGGTAATGTCCACCGAGACCGTTTCTTCGGCCTTGGCGTCATCCAGCGTATCGAGGATGAGGTCGACGAGGGGTTTTTGCGTGCCGGCCACGGCGGCGGGCGAAGCGGAGAGATTGTTGTCGGGCAGCGCGGCCATCAGAAACGGCCTTCCGCCCATGCGCGAGCATGGGTCATGCGAGAGTTGAGCATCCTTGGTTGTTGATCGGACTGTTGCGGCGTCGTCTGAACGGCAAGCCGTCTATCCTGTTCCGGTGACGTTGATCACACTTGGCTCCGAATATGCGCTTTCGGAGCCGATTTCGCAAGGTCGGGCGCCTCGACAAGCTTAACCGGCGTTTCGCGACGCCCTGATGGCCGTTGAAGAAAGCGCCGATTGCCGGCCCTGGAGGTAGATCCAGGCCGGGGCAACGCAGTCGGCCAGGACCGATGCATCGCTTTCGTCGAGCTGGGCATAGTCCAGCGTCGTTGCCGCCCGCGAGGCCAGCGCCCGCCGGGCGGCACCCGGCCGCACATAGACGGCGATGGGGAGGCGCGTGGCGATATCGCGCCAGCGCTGCCAGCGATGGAAGTCGGCAAGGCTGTCGGCGCCCATGATCCAGACAAAGCGCCGGTCGGGCAGAGCCGAGGTGAGGAAATCTACCGTCTGCCAGGAATAGGCAAAGCCCTTGGCCGCCTCGAAGCCGGTGACGCGGATGCGCGGATGGTCGATCATGGCCCGCGCCGCCCGGACGCGGGTCTCGAGCGAGGGCAGGGCGTGATTGTCCTTGAGCGGATTGCCCGGCGTCACCAGCACCCAGAGCGCGTCCAGCGCCAGCCGCCGCAGCGTCTCCTCCATGACGAGAAGATGCCCCTCATGCATGGGGTTGAAGCTGCCACCGAACAGTCCGATGCGCATGCCCGACGCCGAGGGCGGGATGTCGGTAATGCCGGGAATGCGGAGGGGCGGGCGCAGGGTCAT
>CAMLKN010000305.1 GCA_946480655.1 uncultured Devosia sp.
TCGACGATGATGCCGTCCACGTCGCCGGCTTCGTCGAAGTCCAGCGCGCCACCGGCGCCTTCATAGTCGATGTCGGTGCCGGCAGCGATCAGTTCCTTGGCCTTGGCCCATTCACCCGGCAGGATCTTCTCGCCCGGAGCCGAGGCGACTTCGCGCAGCGCGGCGGCGAGGCCTTCGCGGGCGTTCGAACCATTCTTCTCGATGGCGAGAGCCATCAGGAAGGCGGCGTCATAGGCCTGGGGGGCATAGGTGGCATTGGCCTCGAAGCCTTCGCCGCCAAAGCCGTTGTAGATGTCCACGGCCTCGCCGGTCGGAGCGCCGGCGCGGGTGGCGATCATGCCTTCGACGGCTGCAGCGTCGATGCCGTTGAGCAGGTCGTCGCCGACCATGCCGTCGCCGCCCACATAGGTGGTGAAGTTACCCGACTCCACGGCCTGGCGCAGGATGGTGTTACCCGAAGCATTGGCATAGGCGAGGATGACCAGGTTCTGCGAGGCGACCAGGTTGCCCAGTTCGGCGCGGTAGTCGGCCTTGCCTTCTTCATGGGCGAGGTTGGCCGCCACAGTGCCGCCGCCGGCGGTGTAGGCTGCGGCCAGCGCATCGGCAAAGCCCTTGCCGTAGTCGTTGTTCACATAGGTGATGGCGATGTCGTTGACGCCCTTGGCGAGCAGCAGGTTGGCCATCTTGACGCCCTGGAGCGCGTCGGACGGGGTGGTGCGGTAGACAAGGTCATTGTCTTCCAGCGTGGTCAGGGCCGGAGCCGAAGAGGCCGGTGAAATGAAGACCACGCCGCCCGAGAGACCCGAGCCGTTGAAGGCGCCGATGGTTTCGCCGGTGCAGAGTGCGCCGACCACGCCGGTCACGTTGTCGGTATTGATCACCTTGTCGGCAGCAGCGGCGGCGGCCGTCGCGTCGCAGGCGCCGTCGGCGGAGATGATGGACAGCTCACCGCCCAGGATACCGCCCTGTTCGTTGACCTGCTTAACGACCAGTTCGGCGCCGGCGAAGATCGGCGGGGTCAGGGATTCGATCGGGCCGGTGAAGCCGCCGATGAAACCGATGGTGGCGCCGGTGTCCTGGGCCAGGGCCGGAGCGGCGACGGTCAGGGCAGTGGCGGCAACCGCCAGGGTCAGGGTTTTCTTGAACATGGATGTCCCTCTGTTTTCTCGTTGCGCGCCGGGTGGTCTTGCTGACCTCCTTCTTGCGGCGCGGCAACTGGCAAGGGGGCGCGATGCACGCCCCGCTGGAAGGGACTGTTGCACACTCTTTAGGGAGCTGTCACCGGGGTTTGCGCGCCAAATCCATAAGCTGTGGCGGTTGCTTAACGCGTCCTGCTTGGGCATAGACTTGGCCCCGGGACGGCATTGACCGGGAAGAGGCCGATATGACCCCGCTGCGCCATGCCTTGGCTGGTATCATCCTGAGCCTGCTGGCCCAGCCGGCCTGGGCCCAGATCACCGTGCTCGACAGCGCCCAGGACAACGTGGCCGCCCCTGCGGTCGAAGCGGCGCCGGTCGCACCGCCGCCGCCCTGCGGCACCGAGCCGGTTTCCATTGCCCGCATGAGCTGGCCGTCGGCCGCGATCCTGGCGGAAATCCATGCGCGCCTGCTCACGGCCGAGTTTGGCTGCGAGGTGCGGGTCGTCCCCGGTGATCTGGCCGCCACGGCCTCTTCCATGGGCTCGACCGGCCAGCCGCAGGTGGCACCGGAAATGTGGATCAATCGCATTGCCGATCTCTGGAACGGGGCCATGGAAGGCCAGCAGGTGCGCAGTGCCGCCCCCAGCTATGCGGAGAGCCAGTTCGAAGGCTGGTACATGCCCACGGCCCTGGCCTCAAGCTTCAGCGCGCCACCGGCAGCCGCGGACCTGGCGGCGGCCCTGCCGCAACTGCAGATCGAGGGGCGCCTGCGCTTCATTTCCTGCCCGCTCGACTGGGCCTGTTCGGTGATCAACCGCAACCTCATCGCCGCCCATGGTCTCGCCGACCTTGTCGAGATCGTCGAGCCGGGCAACCGGCTGGAGATGGATCGGCTGATCGCCGAGGCGGTCAACCGGCGCGAGCCCTTCCTGTTCTACTATTGGCGGCCCAATGCCATCCTGGACCAGCTCGATTTCGTTGCGGTGGACATGGGAAGCTATGACGAGGAGGCAACCAAGTGCCTCGCCGACAGGGTCTGTTCCGATCCGAAGCCCTCGGCCTTCGCGCCTGACACGGTGGTCATTGCCCTGGCCGAAACCGTCTTCACCGAGACGCCGCTGATCGCGGGCTATTTCCAGCGCGCCAGCCTGCCGCTTGCTGAAATGGACCAGATGCTGGCCCAGCTCAACGAGCCCGGCGCGACTGCCGAGACCGTCGCCGACCGTTTCGTGGCGGCGCGCGCAGACCTGTGGCAGGCCTGGGTTGGGGCGACGCCATAGGCGGCCGGATCAGAATTTTTCTGAGATTTTTTCAACTTGTGAATAGTCAATTTTGAGGTCATCGGCTTCTTGATCAATCAAGAAGTCCCATGTTTTCAGTTCGATCAGCAAATTATCAGTCTCCTGCTCCAAGTTTTGAGCCGGAGCGACGTCTGATATTGCACAAATATTGCTGTATTTGACACACATTTCTGCCATCTTTATGGTCCGCCTCATCCCATAACTGCAGGAGCAGACCTGATGATTTTGAAATCCGGTGGCATTGCCGCCGCGATCGCTGTCGCCTTTTTGTCGGCGGCCAGCCTTCCCGTCCTTGCCCAGGATGCTGATGCCACCCAGTGCGGTACGGACCGCACCATCGACATTGCCGAGATGACCTGGCCCTCCGCTGCAGCCCTGGCGCATATCCATGCGACGATCCTCGAAGAGGGGTATGGCTGCGATGTCGAGATCGTTGCCGGCGATACCGTTCCCACATCATCCTCCATGATGACCCGCGGCACCCCGGCCATTGCGCCAGAACTCTGGACCAGCGCCATCGAGGATGCCTGGGCCGCGGCGATCGAGGAGGGCACGGTGGTGCAGCTCTCCGATGCCATTACCGACGGCACGGTGGAAGGCTGGTTCATTCCCGAATATGTCCAGGCCGAACATCCCGATCTGACCACCGC
>CAMLKN010000306.1 GCA_946480655.1 uncultured Devosia sp.
AGTCCGACCCCTTGACGGTGTCGTACATGTGCCACTGCCAGCTGTCGGGGCCCATGTTCTGGAGCGAAGCGGCAATACCGCCCTGCGCCGCCACGGTATGGCTGCGGGTCGGGAAGACCTTGGTGATGCAGGCCGTATTGAATCCCTGCTCGGCCATGCCGAGCGTGGCGCGCAGGCCGGCGCCGCCAGCGCCCACCACGACGACGTCGAATTCATGGTCGATCAGTTCGTAGGTGGCCATATCGATCAACCCCAGAAGACGATTTTGAGAACCGAGCCGGCGCCAATCAGCGCCACGGCGAGGCAGAAGAGCGTATTGAGCAGCATCAGCAGGCGATACATGGCCCCGTGGGTATAGTCCTCGAGCGTATCGCGCATGCCGTTGCGCATGTGGATGGCGGCGACGGCGATCAGGGCCGCGAAGGGCACGCCGACATACCAGTTGCCCAGGAGCGCCACGACATCGGCGCGGTCTTGGCCGGCCAGGCGCACCACCACGAAGAGCAGCAGGCCGAGGAATGCGATGTTGAAGGCGCCGGTCACCCGCTGGGTGATGAAGTGCCGGGTCGAGGCCCTGGCATCCCCGTAATGGGTCCGGGGATTGGCGATGGTATCCTTGGTGATCACGGTCTCGCGCATGTCAGGCCATCCACACAAACAGGGTCCAGATCAGAAGAGTGATGAGCACCGACGCGATGATCGTGGCCCAGGCCATCTTTTCGCGCTGGCCCGGCTCCATCATCGCGGCCGTGTCCCAGACGAAGTGACGGAGGCCGCCGCACATGTGGTGCACGAGGCTCCAGGTGAAGCCGAACAGCACCAGTTGCCCGAACCAGCTTCCATAGATGTAGTTGACCTGGGTCAGCGCATCCTGCCCCAAGGCGGCCGATCCCAGCCAGATCGCCAGAAGCGCCATGCCGGCATAGTTGGCAATGCCGGTCATGCGGTGAAGGATGGACATCGTCATGGTGACGGTCCAGCGATAGATCTGCAGATGCGGGGAAGTGGGGCGGGCTCTGACCGACATGTATCCGGGGCCTTTCCGAGGTGGCATGAAGCCACGTCCAGTTTGGAATGGTTCGAACGTTTAGCGCCCAAGAGTTACGAAATCAAAGCCCTGCCCGGCCCGGAACACGCAACTTTAGGCGCATTCCGCACTTTGTTCGTATAGCGCACAGACTGTTCGGGCAGCGCCGGGTTTTGGACCGCGGCACGCGTGTTTCTGCCCATTTTTTCAGCGCGGCGCCTTCGTTCCCGCCCTTATGGTAAACAATTATTAGCGCCTCCTGTGGAATTTATGGATGACTACGGAGAATTCCCAATGAAGCGCCTTTCCAGTGTCAAAGCCCGCATCTATGCCGCCTTCATCAGCGTTGTTGCGATCATTCTCGTAATTGCCGCGACCGCCATCCTGATGACATTCTCGGCCGAAGCCATGTTCGGCCAATACCGGCAGGCATCGCGCCAGTCCCTGGAAATCAATGATTATGTCCGCGACGTCGAAACCCTGCGGATGGATTTCGCCGACTATCTGCGTGAGCCGACGAGCCAGCGCGCCGACCGCGTCCGCGAGATGATCCTCGATGTCGGCACGACCGACGCAGATGGCCTCGCCTTCTTCCTTCACGACCCCGTCTCGGTCGACGCCATCGACACGGTCACGGCTCAGTCCCAGCAGTATGACGCCACCTTCACCAAGCTGGTCGCCGCCATCGCTGCCGGTACCGATCCCTACGCCGCGGCCGAAACCTCGGAGCTGCGCGACCTGGGCCTGGCCATGAGCGAGCTCTACAATGCCATGAGCGACCGGGCCAAGGAGACGCAGAACGCCCTGGGCCCGCAGATCGAGGCCCAGCAGCAGTTGCAGACCTGGATCATCGTGGCGGTTGGTCTTGTCGGCCTGTTTGCCGGCATTGCCGTGGCCGTGATCACCGCCCGCTGGCTGAGCGGCGCCATTGGCGGCCTCACTCGCACCATGCGCAGCCTCTCTGAAGGCGACTATGACGTCGAAATCGCCGGCACCGGGGTCAGCAATGAACTGGGCGACATGGCCCGCGCCCTCGAAACCTTCCGCGACAATGGCCGGCAGGTGGCCGAAGCCCAGGCCGGCAAGCAGGCCGAGGCCGAGCGCACCAGCGCCCGCGCCGAAACCATGGCCCGTTTCCAGGCCGCCTTCGACGCCGTCATTGCCCGGGCTCTCAATGGCGATTTTGCCGGCCGGCTCGATCCGCACAATGGCGACCCGGAAATCGACCGGATTGCCAACAATCTCAACGCCATGCTCGGCTCCATCGAGGCGGCGCTGGCCGAAGCCGACCGGGTGCTGGACGCCCTGGCCCGGGCGGACCTGCGCGAGCGCATGCTGGGCAGCTATGCCGGCGCCTTCGAGCGGCTCAAGGATTCCACCAACAATGTGGCCGACAAGCTGGCTGCCATGGTGGCCGAGCTGCGCGACACCTCCCGCGCCCTCAAGACCGCCACCGCCGAAATCCTGGCCGGCGCCAATGATCTTTCCGAGCGCACCACCCGCCAGGCGGCGACCATCGAGGAAACCTCGGCCGCCATGGAACAGATGGCCTCGACCGTTTCGCTCAATGCCGAGCGCGCCCGCGATGCCAGCGCCAGCACGGAAAAGGTCACCCATGTGGTGGAAGCCAGCAGCGCCGTGATGGACCAGGCCACCAGCGCCATGAGCGCCATCGAAACCTCCTCGGGCAAGATCTCCAATATCATTGGCCTGATCGACGACATCGCCTTCCAGACCAACCTCCTGGCGCTGAACGCCTCGGTGGAAGCAGCCCGCGCCGGCGAGGCCGGCAAGGGCTTCGCGGTGGTGGCCGTGGAAGTGCGGCGTCTTGCGCAATCGGCTGCCCAGGCCTCGTCCGAGGTCAAGGTCTTGATCGAGCAGAGCGCCACAGAGGTCCGCAATGGCACCAAGCTCGTCGCCGACGTGGCCGGACGACTGGGCGAGATCATTGCCGGCGTGCGCCAGACCGCATCGGTCATGGAAACCATTGCCAGCGACTCCAAGGCCCAGGCCTCCGGCATTGCCGAAGTCAACGTCG
>CAMLKN010000307.1 GCA_946480655.1 uncultured Devosia sp.
CGCGACGCCGCAAGGCCGGGCGACGATTTCGCGCGCATGACTTTGCGGAAGAATCCCTGAAAGGGCGCTAGCCGCCAACAACAAACAGCCGCCGGGTCGTGCCGCCAGCAGTGGGTACCGGGCGTTGATTGACGGCCCGGACATGGCGCACCAGCACGCTGCAGGCCTGGTCCACGTCACCCTGCCGCAGGGCGGCCAGGATGGCGAGGTGATCGTGATCGGTGCGCGCTTCCCAATCGGAACGCCAGGCCGCAAACAGGAATCGCGCACTAGCCGCATGCAGGTCATCGATCGTGGCCATCAACCGATGCATGCCGCAGGGCGCGAGCAGGGTGCGATGAAAGGCGCGGTTGGCGGCCTCCCAGCTACGCACGTCGCCAGACTTGTCGCCGGCGCGCGTCGCGCGCTCGGCCGTGTCGAGAATTGCGGTTGTAAGATTGGGCGCCGCATGACGCAGGGCGAGCTCCTCGAGGACTGCCCGCATTTCGGCCACCTCGCGCACTTCGTCGCGGCTGAAGGACGCCACCCGCACGCCGCGGCGCGGTTCGCTGACGGCGAGGCCTTGGGCCTCAAGCCGCCGGAAGGCCTCGCGCACCGGGACATGGCTGGCGCCAAATTCGGCGGCGATGTGATCCTGACGCAGGCGCGTGCCCGGTTCGAGCGTGCCGGCGATGATGCGATCGGCAAGCACCTTGCTGATTCGGACGGCGATCGTGTCTTCGGAGGACTGGGTCATGCGACCCAAGTCTGCTTGCTTAACCGGTTGATCGCCCAGCGTTCTTCGGTCAGACCCATCAGCACATGGTCTTCCCAGCGACCGTTGATCTGCAGGTAGCGCTCGGCATAGCCCTCTTCCACGAAGCCGTTCTTTTCCAGCACGCGGCGCGAGGCGATGTTGGACGGCAGGAAAGCGGCGTGGACCCGGTGCAGGTCCAGGGTCTCGAAGATGAACGGCAGAACCACCCCCACGGCTTCGGTCATGATGCCCTTGCCGGCATGGCTCTGGCCCATCCAGTAGCCGAGGCTGACGAACTGGGCGGCGCGGCGCCGGATATTGGAGAGGGTGATGCCGCCGACGAGCCGCTCGTCGCGCCCTTCGCCCAGGAAGATGAAGAACGTGTAGTCCGTTCCCTGCTCCGCCTCTTCCCGGGCCCGGCGCACCCGCATGGAAAACACGCGACGACTGAGGTCAAGTTCGGTCCAGCGGGGTTCGTATGGCCTCAGGAAGTCCTGGCTGGCCCGGCGCAGGGAATGCCAGCTCTCATAGTCGCGCATCTGCGGCAGGCGCAGCATGACGCGCCGGCCCCTGAGGGCGATCTGCGGCGCCGGCGAGGACCAGGGCCAGAACATGGCTTCAGCGCTTGAGCGTTTCGCCGATGCTGTCCACATCGGCAAGGCGGCTGATGGGCCCGATGCCGGCCAGGGTCGGCGATCCGGCCGTGAATATCTGCTCGGCGACGTCGCGCACGCGCTGGGCGGTGATGCGATTGATCCGCTCCACCGTCTCCTGCATGGCGATCGGACGGCCCCAGAGAATCTGCTGCCGGGCCAATTGGCCGGCACGAGCCGACGGGCTTTCGAGCGACATCAGCAGACCAGCACGGATCTGGTTGCGGACACGGACCACTTCCTCGTCGGTGATGGTCTCGGTGGCACGGCGCAGTTCATCGAGAACCACGGGGACCAGTTCGCCCACCTCTTCCTCGCCGGTTGCCGCCGCGACGCCGAAGACGCCGCTATCGGCAAAAGCCCAATGGAAGGAATAGACCGAATAGCAGAGGCCGCGCTTCTCACGCACTTCCTGGAACAGGCGCGAGCTCATGCCGCCCCCCAGGATCGATGCCAGCACCTGGGCCGCATAGAAGCCGTCGGAATTGTAGGCGCGGCCTTCGAAACCGAGCACGATATGGGCCTGTTCGTGGTCGGAGATCAGGCGTTCCTGACCGCCGCGATACTCTGCGCGCTGCGGATCGGGTGCGCCATTGGGCGCGAGATCGGCATAGCGCTCGCGCGCCACTTCCACCAGGCCCTCGTGGTCCACATTGCCGGCCGCGGCAACGACCATGCGGTCGCCGACATAATTTCGGCGCATGTATTTGCGGACGGTCTCGGGCGAGAAGGCGCGTACCGAATCCACCGTACCCAGAATGGTGCGACCGATGGGCTGCGAGGGAAAAGCCGCTTCCTGGAAAAGGTCGAAGACGTGATCGTCGGGATTGTCGCGGGCGGCGCCGATTTCCTGCACGATGACCTGCTTTTCGCGGGTCAGTTCGTCCTCCTCGAAGGTCGAGTTCTGCAAAATGTCGGCGAGGATATCAGCGGCGAGGACCACATCGTCCTTGAGAACACGGGCGAAGTAGCCGGTATGCTCAATCGAGGTTGCGGCATTGAGATCGCCGCCGACATTCTCGATGGCCTCGGCGATCTGCAACGCCGTGCGCGATTTGGTGCCCTTGAAGGCCATGTGCTCGAGCAGGTGCGAAATGCCATGCTCGGCCTTGCGTTCGGAGCGAGCCCCGGCCTTTACCCAGACGCCCAGCGAGGCGCTTTCCAGATGCGGCATGTCATCGGTGAGCACCACCATGCCGTTTTCCAGGGTCGTCGATCGTACGCTCACACAGTCCTCCTGAACCGGCGGCCGGAACGACCGCGGCTCCTCACGTGTCGTTCAGGCGCGGCTGCGGGCCGCGATGAAGTCTTCAATCTGGCGCTGGTCATTGGCCAGCACAGTGACCCTTTCGGGCCGTTGGTAGAGATCGGCAAGCCAGGCGGGCAGCGCCGGCTCGATGCCGGAGGCTTCGGCCACGGCCGCCGGAAACTTTGCAGGATGCGCCGTCGCCAGGGTCACCATGGGCGTGCCGCCATGCGGCACGCTCCTGGCGACGCCGACGCCAACGGCCGTGTGCGGGTCGAGGAGATAAGCCGACGCCCTCTGCGTCTGGGCAATCACGGCCTTGGTCGATGCCTCATCGGTTGTACCGGCCAGGAAGTCGCGGCGGATGGCAGCGATGGACTTTTCCGGCAGGTCAAAGCCTCGCGACTGCTTGAGAGCGGCCATCATGCG
>CAMLKN010000308.1 GCA_946480655.1 uncultured Devosia sp.
TGCATGGTGCTGTTCCTGATCCCGCGGACGGCGCTGCTGGGTGCGGTGCTGACGACGGGCCTCCTCGGGGCGTCGCTGGCCGCAAACCTCCGGGTCGACAATCCGCTCTTCAGCCATACGCTGTTCTCGATCTATCTGGGCACGGCGGTTTGGGTGGCGCTGTGGCTGCGCGAGGAGCGGGTGCGGGCGGTGTTTCCGCTGGTGCGATAGCGGATGGGCAACTGCTGAACAGACTCAAACCAGCATGTCCGCTTAAGGGACTGTCAGCAGTTTATCGTTAGAATACGTATTCACTATGTCGCTCAAGTTCACAGAAGACTCCGTCAATCTTTCGGAGATCGGCTTCCTCGTGGCCGATCCCAGTGAGCTTTATCGGGAATTGTTCCGCCGGCTGCTGTTCGGCTTTGGCGCCAAGATCGTGCATGAGGCGGCCGAGGCCCATACGGCAGCCCGGCTCCTCAGTGACCGCGAGGTGGATTTCCTGATTGTGGCGGCGGACCTGCCCGGCCCCGGAAGAGAACGGAAGCCGGGCAGTGGCATCGACTTCGTGCGGGCGATCCGACTCGACACCAGGCATGTGCGGCGGACCATTCCCATGGTGATCACCATGGGTACGGCGCGGCGCATCAGCGTCGGCCAGGCCCGCGACAGCGGCGCCAATTTCGTGCTGTCCAAGCCGGTGGCGCCGGTCGTGCTTTACGACCGCATCAACTGGATCGCCCGCAGACCGCGCCCGTTCTGGGAAAGCTCGACCTATTTCGGACCCGACCGCCGCTTCCGCGAGGACGACCATGAGGGCGTGCCCAAGCGCCGGCAGAGCGATGCTGCGACTGTCACCCTGGAGGATGCCGATGTCGAGTGAGGCCAATGGGCGCCTGGTGACGGTGAAGACCAAGTTTCACCGTGAGGCCGTGCGGCCGGGCGGGATCAATCGCAGCGGCGCCAACATGGCGTCGGACCGGTCGGTCAAGGCCATGCAGAGGCAGGTTGAAGCCCAGATCGAGGAGGCGGTGGTGCCGCTGGTCGACCTGCTGCGAGGCTGGACTGCCGCTGATGCGGCGGAGGGTTGCCAGTGGGCGGCTCAAACCCGGGACCTGGCCGGGCTGACGGGGCAGCACCTGCTGACCGAAGTGGCCATGTACTGCTTCGACTGCCTCGATGCGGTGCTGATCGACGGGGTGGAGATGCGGAAGGACGAGGCGGATGGCTTCGCGGACGCCTTGGCCTTCGCGCATCAGACGCAATGCCGGGGCTGCGACCTCGAGGATTTCCGTCCCTTGCTCAACGACCTCGAAACCCTGACCAACCGCATCGTGGCGCGGGCCAAGGTCGAGGCGGCGCGCTGAACCCGCCAGCGCGCCGGATATCGGTCAGCCCTTGGCGGGCATGAAGATGATGACGGCAAACAGCAGGACGCCGGCGAAGGTGACCAGAGAGGCGCCGGCAACGATGGGCGTCAGGGCCGTATTGCCGTCGAGCATCAGATAGAGCGATGTGCCCATGACGATAACGCCGATCACGTAGACCAGGTATTGCAGGCGCGGCAGCAGGCCCGTTGCCTTGGCCGGATTGAGCGCCAGATAGGTGCCGAACAGGGCACTGGTCACCCAACCGAGCAGGTTGATATGGGCATGGGCGCCCGTGACGGCGTGGTTGCCGCTGATGGACATATAGATGCCCACGCTGATACCGGCGATCAGAAACAGGATGGCCGTGCGGAAATAGACGTGCGCCAGATTTGGCATGCTGAAATCCCCCCATGGCGCAACGGCGCCGGGATGGCGACTCATGCGCACCGGCCAAGATTAGCGCCGCGCACGAAATCGGGCTAGCAGGGGAGGCGCGCGCGGCGGCACAGGTTGCGTCCCTTGCGCATAACATATCGCGCTTGCCAGTCGTCAGCCAGACGCTACGTTCGAGGGCATTTTGATTGGGGCCGCATGACGCGAAGCTGGATATTTTCCTCACGGCAGGAACACGCAGTGGGCGAATTCGACCATGCGGGGCGCATCTGCATGGATCACGGACCCTATCGCGGATTTCTCGATCACATTCCGGTGCGGGGCGGCCTCAGCCTGTTCCGGGCGGAGGGGCGGGCCGACAGCGCCTATTCGCTGGCTGCCATGGGCGAAGGTGGGGCCGACAACCTGATCCTTGGCTGCGTCCTGAGCGGAACGGGGGTGCTGGAAGCCGAAGGCAATCCCGACCAGATCTGGCGCGAGAGCGGGCAGATCTATGCGGTCAGCATTTCGGACCGGGCCATCCGCTACCATCTGCAGCCGGACGAGGTCTTCCGCTCGGTGGCGCTGATGCTGACGCCGGAGGCGGTGGACGGGCTGGCGCGCGACCATGACCTGCCCGACCTGGCCCATCGGCGCAGCGGTCCGATCTCCAGTATGCGGGTGGCCGCACCCATGGCGCGGCAGGTGGCCCGGGAGCTCCTGAGCCCGACCTATGTGGGGCCGATGGAGACCCTGTATCGCGAGGGCAAGGCGACCGAGCTGCTGGCGCTGCAGTTGGGGTTGCTGGCGGATGGCCGGGAAAGCCAGCTCAGCAGCCAGGAGGTGCGGCGGGTGCGCGAGGCGCGTGAACTGCTGGCCGCCAACCTGCAGGACCCGCCTGACCTCAACAGCCTGGCGGCGGCCGTGGGACTCCGCACCAAGCGGCTCAACCAGGGGTTCCGCGAACTCTACGGCACAACAGTTTTCGACCTGCTGCTCGACATGCGCATGAGCGCAGCCCGCGACATGCTCGACCAGGGGCTCGAGGTGCCGCTCAAGCAGTTGGCCTGGGCACTGGGCTACCGGCAATCGAGCAATTTCATCAGCGCATTCCGCAGGCGGTATGGTGTGTCGCCTGGCGCCTATCGCAAGCGCGCGTCGGACTGAGCCTTTACATCTGCAACGGCCCGATTATGCGATCTGGCCAGTACATTGGGACACGGGCACGGGCGTTGTCCGCCCAACCCGATCACCGCAGTTTGCCGGCAACTGAGCCGGTCCCCGAGGGGCAGGCTCATGCGCCTTTCGGGAGACTGCATGATGACTT